>JAGBZZ010000158.1 GCA_017652965.1 Clostridia bacterium
GATGAGATCAAAAAGAACCTCCTCCGCGAGGTGAGCGACCTGCACGGCGTTCCTGCGGGGGCATACAACATCCGTGAGGATGGAAAGTCTGTGGCGCGTGCCACAACCGAAAATATCGACATTGAGCCCCGCGAGGATGGGGAAGGGATCAAGATCACCATTCGCCCCGGCACCAAGAACGAAAGCGTGCATATCCCGGTCATCATCAGCAAGGCAGGGCTTACCGAGGCCGTCTTCAACGATTTTTATATCGGTGAGGACGCAGATGTTATGATCGTGGCCGGATGCGGTATCCACAACGCAGGGGACGAGAAAAGCGAGCATAGCGGTATCCACACCTTTCATGTGGGCCCGCGTGCCCGTGTGCGCTATGTGGAGAAGCATTACGGGGATGGCGACGGCACCGGCGGCCGTGTGATGAATCCCACCACCGTGATCGAGATCGCCGAGGACGGATCGCTGGAAATGGAGACCACCCAGATCCGCGGGATCGATTCGACAGTCCGCCATACCACGGCAACGCTGGCCGCAGGGGCAACGCTGGTGGTTCGTGAAAAGATCATGACCCACGGCACGCAGTATGCTGAGACCGATTTTACCGTCACCCTCGCCGGGGACGGTGCGGCTGCCGACGTGGTTTCGCGTTCGGTGGCCAAGGATAGCTCCTCGCAGCTCTTCCGCTCTCGCATTGTCGGGGATGCCGCCTGCACGGGGCATACCGAGTGCGATGCGATACTGATGGATGAGGGACATGTGACCGCGATCCCTGAGCTGACTGCCAACCACCTGGATGCCTCGCTGATTCACGAGGCGGCGATCGGCAAGATCGCGGGAGAGCAACTTATCAAGCTGATGACCCTGGGGCTTACCGAGGCAGAGGCTGAAGAGCAGATCATCAGCGGATTTTTGAAATAATTCCAAAAAAACAAAAAGAAAGGGAGGCAGGGCAATGGCATTTGACGCCGGTATGCTTCGCGCAATTGTAAATGAGATATCCGATACGCTTTGCGGCGGAGCGAAGGTGGAAAGGGTCACCCAGCCCTCCCGGGATGAATTTGTGTTCTGGCTACATGCGGGCGGCGTCACAAGGCGTCTTTCCGTGGTGGCCGGCACAAACGTACCGCATCTCTCTTATTCCAAGGTGGATCGTGAGAATCTGCCGACCCCTTCGATGTTTTGTATGCTTTTGCGCAAGCATCTTGTGGGGGCGAAGCTGCAGGAGGCATCGCAGATCGATTTTGAGAGTGCCGCACGCTTCGTGTTTTCTGCACGGGATGAGATGGGCTACGGCGTTAAGAGAACCCTGGTCGCTGAGATGATGGGTAAGTACAGTAATATCATTTTGCTGGACGGCGAGGATAAGATCATTTCGGCATTCCGCATTGTAGACTTTTCGGCAAGCCGCATCCGCCAGTTCCTGCCGGGGATGCATTATGTAAAGCCTCCTTTGCAGGAAAAGCTGGATCCCCTCACTACGGGGCGCGCGGAATTTGAGGCGGCGTATGCCGTTTATCCGCCCGAGCGCTTGCTTTCCCGCTTCTTGACCGATACCTACCTTGGGATAGCGGCGGCTAACGCCAGGGAGATCGCCGCGCGGGCGGCCTCTGCCGAGGCGACCCTGGGCGAAACGCCGCCCGAGGTGCTTTTTGATGTGTTTTCCGCTTGGTTTTTCGACGTGAAGGAATGCGTCTTCTGTCCGACACTTCTGGCCGATGCCTCCGGCGCACCGGTGGAATACAGCTATGCGGATATACGGCATAGCGGGCTTACCGTGATCCACCCGGAAAGCTTTGGGGATCTTTTGGATGCCTACTTTGGCGAGAAGGATCGGGTGGAACGCTTACGTCAGCGTTCGTCGGATCTTTCGCGGTTCCTTTCTCGGCGCGAGGGGCAGCTTAGCCGTAAGCTGGAGGCGCAAAGGGAGGAGCTGATCGCGTGTGACCAGGGAGAGGATTATAAGCGCTTTGGCGACCTTATTACCGAAAACATCTATCGGCTTTCCCGTGGGATGACAAGCTTCCGCGCGACCGATTATCGCCTTGACCCCCCGGCGGAGGTTACGGTTGCACTTGATGGACGCCTGGCACCGGCAGCCAATGCGCAAAGAATGTATAAGCTGTACACCAAGTCTCGCCGTGCCCGCGAAAAGCTGACCGAGCTGATCGCCGCAGGGGAAGAGGAGCTTGCGTATCTTGTGGGAGTACACGGCTTTTTGGATAGAGCCGAGTGCGATCAGGATCATGCCGAGATCCGGGCAGAGCTGATCGGTGGCGGATATCTCAGCCGCGAAAAGAACCTGCGCGATAAGAAAAGCCCCCGTGCAAGACCTATGGAATTTGTGACAACAAACGGATACCGTGTTCTTGTAGGGCGAAACAATTTGCAAAATGATATGCTGACCTTCCACGTTGCGGCAAAGGACGATCTCTGGTTCCATGCCAAAAACGTCGGTGGGGCACATGTGATCCTGATCTGTGGAGGGGAAGAGCCGCCCTCCGAGGATTATACCGAGGCGGCCGCGCTTGCCGCCTATTACTCACAGGCGGGCGACGACGTGACAGCTGTCGATTATACGAGGGTCAAAAACGTGAAAAAGCCCCCGTCCTCCCGCCCGGGGTACGTGACCTATAAAACCAATTCAACCGCTTACGTGCGGCCGTCTGACAGAATAGGAGCAAGGACGTAATGCTTGATCTTCTTGATATGCAAAAATATTTCATCCTTTCTCACCTCGGTGAGGGGGATGTGGCAGTGGACTTTACCATGGGAAACGGGAATGATACGCTCTTCCTTTCCCGCACCGTAGGGGAGAGGGGGCGTGTGTACGCCTTTGACATCCAAGAGGATGCCGTTGCTTCTACCCGCGCGCATCTTGAGGCCGAGGGCGCTCCCGAAAACTATACGCTGATTCACGATTCGCATCACCGTGTGAAGGAATACGTAAAGGAGCCTATCAAGGCCGGAATGTTCAATCTCGGATATTTGCCACGCAGTGGCCGCAAGACGGTTACTACGATGTGCGAGACCACGCTTCCCGCTGTCAAGGCGGCGCTCGACCTGCTTGCACCCGACGGCATCCTGATGGTTGCCGTTTATCCCGGGCATGAAGAAGGAAGCCGCGAGGGCGAGATGCTTACCGAATTCTTCTCGACACTTGATCGCCGCCAGATCTCAGTATCCTGCCTGCGGATCGTCAATTCCCCTACCTCTCCCTTCTTCTTCATTGCGGAGAACAGATAAGTGCAAAAAAGGAGATTTACTGCCGTTTGGCGGTAGATCTCCTTTTTGTTGTGTTTTAGCCCAGGGCAACGTCCAGTGCCATCATAAGGCAAAAGCCAATGGCAAAAAAGACAGTGGCCGTGTGCGTGTGTGCGTCCGCCCCATCCGGAATCAGCTCCTCTACCACCACAAATAGCATGGCCCCGGCCGCAAAGGCAAGGAAATAGGGAAGCAGGGGCAGGATGATGGCGGTGGCGGCAAGCGTGATAAGCGCTCCCGCACTTTCTACAATGGCAGAAAAAAGCGAAAGCAGAAAGGCGCGGCTGCGTTTGGTGCCATGCTGGTGCAGTGGCATGGAAATGATAGCCCCCTCGGGGAAATTCTGAATTCCGATGCCAAGGGCAAGAGCGAGGACGGTGGCGGTCGTGACGGCGGGATCTCCCGAAAGCCGTGCCGCCAGCACTACGCCGATCGCCATTCCCTCGGGGAGATTGTGCAGTGTGACGGAGATCACAAGCATCGGGGATTGCCCGGGGCGGGGATTTGCCCCTTCGGTACGCGCATTCCATGCGTTGCAGTGCGGCACAAGGCGACCAAGGAGCATTAGAAAGAAAAATCCGAGTAAAACACCGACAGTGGCAGGAAGAAAGGAAAAGAGACCAAGTGGCGCGGCAAAGTCGATTGCGGGAAGCAAAAGGCTGAATACCGATGCGGCCACCATGATTCCTGCGGCAAAGCCGGTCAGGGCTCGCTCCGCTTCCTTGCGCAGTCCGTGCCCACAAAGGAAGACGGTTGCTGCGCCTAAAACAGTGCCAAGGAATGGGAGCGATAACCCAAGAACAAGGTCAAGTGTCATGTCTTAAAGAGTCGAAATAAAAAGATTAGTTTACATAGTTGACGGTTTCTTCACTGACGTGTGCATTTTGCTCAATGAATTTGCGATCCACCGAGTTACCGGCGTCTCCTTCCTCAAAGGTGTAGATAACGCCGCTTTTCAGATAGATGAAGGCGCGGTCACGGGCGTAGTCCAGCTCCATATAGCTTTTGCCGTCAAAGCCGCCCGCAGGGGCGGGGGTGATAGATGCGATGCGATGGCCGTGAAGGGGGATTTTTACAAGCTCACTGAGGAAGGAGAAGATATAGCCCTTGTTGCTTTTCTTGGTGGGATAGTAGATCACTGTTTCACCGCGGATGCAATCGGCAACCACCTTCCCGTCGGCATCGATCAGCTGCCAATGGCCGTTATCGTCCACTACGGGGGTACCCTCGGGGCGCACCATGGTCAAGGAGGCAAGCGTGCCGAGGTCGCGCTTATCCTTAGCGGACATCTCGTAGATCTTCTTGCCGCAATCGTAGGTGTAATAGATGGCGTGCATACCGCAAACTGCCGCGGCAATGTGGTTCCGCTTCAGCCAATCGGGAAGCATCAGGGCACCGTCGGTATCGATAGGCAGATCGGGGCAGGCAAGTGCCATCACGCGAGCGCGCCGCTCCTTTTCCTCTTCGCCGGAATGGGTGTCGTGCAGGCGAGAGACGTCGATCAGATGCTCAAAGCGCGGGTCGTTCAGGGTGGCATTGATCATGACGTCGGGCTTGACGGCCTTGGCACACTTGCGGAACAGGTCAAAATAACGGTAATATTCGCGGAAGCCGATGCCGTACTCGGGGTGAGCGTAGTCGGATGCCTTGGCAGGGTTGCGCAGGTTCCCAAGGAAATCCAGCTTTACGGCGTCGGCATTCAGCTGTCCCTCACCGTCGCCGAACAGATGCTCGGCAACCTCGCGCAGGAAGTCTTCGGCGTGATCCGAGGTGTAGTCGATGGCGTAGCAGCCGGGGAAATTCTTAAAATAGGCGGAGGTCATCTCATCCCTTGAGAGGACACCGGCCGCGGCGGCATGGCTTTCGACACCGTTGGTGGTTTTTTCAAACATCGGCGTGTACCAAAGCATAACGCGGTGGCCGCGGGCGTGCATATCGTCGATAAGGCCGCGCAGATCCGGGAAGCGTGCCGTGTCCACGACCTCGCAGTGGGGAAGCTGCCAGGAGTCATCAATACAAATGACCATATGCTCGGCACCGAAATCCTCCTCGCCGCGGCGCACAAAGTCACGCACCCAGGCATCGTCGATCAGTTGGCCCACGCGCTGCTCGATCAACTGGTCGCCATAGGTGCAGAACTGGGGATAGCGCCACCATGTGGGCAGCTCATCCCAGGACGGGCGGCAGGGGGTGTAAAGGCCCAGTGCCTGCAGGTTTCTGCGGAATTCGGTAATAGAGTCGAATTCATCAGCAGGGAAGGCGACGATCACCCCGGGGATCTCGTAACTCTTTCCTTCCTCTATCAGTTTATGCATGCCGCAGTTTTCGATGAGAAAGCTTCCGTCCTCTTCCATACGGCATTCGGTCGTATCGGGGATGTCAAGAAGGCCGTAGGATACCCAGCCGTCGGGCGAGCCCAGCGAGAAGTTCAGGCAGGGCGGGGTGTGATATCCGTTAGAGGAGATATCGGGGAGGTGGGTGGTAAAGGTGTTGTTGACCCCCATGTTGTTGCGGGGCTGAGGGGTGTGCGCACGGTCAAAGCCGACAGGGGCGATCGTACCGCCCGCAAAAAGCTTTGTCATACCGATTGCAAGGGGGGCATCCTTAACGGAAAGCGAGGCGCGTACGGTAAAAAACTTTTCGTAAAGATTCACAGCTATAGCGGCAACACCGTCGGTATAGGAAAAGAGATTTTTGCCTTTTTTGGCAAGGGCGGGGGCATATTGGGTGCCATTTATCTCAAAGACCATGGGAAGGCTCAAAAAGAGCTTACCGTCCCGCTTGATTTCAAGCGTATGCTTTTTTGCTACCGCCGAAAATAACTTTTTCATAGATCTTACCTCCAAAAGGAAAAGCCGCAAAAATGCGGCTTTTATGTGCTTTAAAGCTTGGTAGTTTGGGTTTTCAGCTGGACATCGTGCGCGCCGCCTTCCACGATGCTGACCGAAGAGACAAGGGTGAGTTTTGCCTTCTGCTGAAGCTCAGGAATCGAGAGCGCACCGCAGTTGCACATGGTAGAACGCACCTTGGCCAGGGTCAGCTGGACATTGTCCGAAAGCTTGCCGGCGTAGGGAACATAAGAATCGACACCCTCCTCAAAGGAAAGCTTGGATGCGCCGCCGAGATCATATCTCTGCCAGTTGCGCGCACGGTTAGAGCCTTCGCCCCAGTATTCCTTCATCAGCGTGCCGTTGACGTTTACCTTGCCACCGGGGGCCTCGTCAAAGCGTGCAAAGTAACGGCCAAGCATCAGGAAATCGGCGCCCATGGCAAGGGCAAGCGTCATATGGTGGTCGTGCACAATACCGCCGTCAGAGCAGACGGGGACATATACACCGGTCTCCTTGAAGTATTCGTCACGGGCGCGGCACACGTCGATCAGCGCGGTGGCCTGGCCACGGCCGATACCCTTGGTCTCACGCGTGATGCAGATCGAGCCGCCACCGATACCGACCTTAATGAAGTCTGCACCGCAGTCGGCAAGATAGCGGAAGCCCTCGGCATCCACGACGTTTCCGGCGCCGATCTTCACGCTGTCGCCGTAATGCGCACGGACCCAATCAATGGTAAGCTTCTGCCATTCGCTGAACCCTTCGGAGGAATCGATGCAAAGCACGTCACAGCCGGCCTCAATGAGGGCGGGCACGCGCTCTGCGTAGTCACGGGTGTTGATGCCGGCGCCGACAATGTAACGCTTGTCCTTGTCAAGGCACTCCAGCGGATTCTTCTTGTGAATGTCGTAATCCTTGCGGAAAACGAAATAGACCAGCTCGTCCTTATCGTTGACGATGGGAAGGGAATTAAGCTTGTGATCCCAGATGATATCGTTTGCTTCCTTCAGCGTAATGCCCTCGTGCGCGGTGATCAGCTTTTCGCGGGGGGTCATAAAGGTATGGATGGGAGTATCGGGCGTCATACGGCTGACACGGTAGTCGCGCCCGGTGACAATGCCCATCAGGCGACCGTTGGGCGTGCCGTCGGAGGTAATGGCAACCGTCGAATGCCCCGTACGCATCTTGAGATCCAGAACATCGGCCAGGGTATGATCCGGGCTGAGGTTGGAATCACTGCGGACAAAGCCGGCCTTGTATGCCTTCACACGGGCGACCATAGCCGCCTCATCCTCGATCGACTGCGAGCCGTAAATGAAAGCCACGCCGCCCTCGCGCGCCAGCGCGATAGCAAGCTGCTCACCGGATACCGATTGCATGATAGAGGAGACCATGGGGATATTGAGCGAAAGTGCAGGTTCCTCACCGCGGCGGTAACGCACAAGCGGGGTGCGAAGCGAAACGTTGGCAGGGATGCACTCGCTGGAGGAATACCCGGGGATGAGAAGGTATTCATTAAAGGTGCGAGACGGTTCTTCATAAAAGATCGCCATAACAAACTCCTTAATTATATAATTTTATTAGTACAAGTATAACATAAGGGCGAAGAAAAAGCAAGCGTTTTTTCGCGCTTTTTCCTCGCCCTTGCGGGTTTTTGGCGGGTTTTACAAAACCGCATTCAAAAATTGCTGTGTTCTTGGATTTTTCGGGTGGTCAAAAATGTCCTCGGGCGTCCCCTGTTCGGCAATCACGCCACCGTCCATAAAGAGGATGCGGTCGGCTACCTCGCGGGCAAAGCCCATCTCATGCGTGACGATCACCATCGTCATGCCTTCCTCGGCAAGCTGGCGGATAAGATCCAAAACCTCGCCGACCATCTCGGGGTCAAGGGCACTTGTCGGCTCGTCAAACAGCATGACCTTCGGGCTCATCGCCAGTGCGCGCACGATGGCGATACGCTGCTTCTGTCCGCCCGAAAGGGTAGAGGGATAGACGTTTGCCTTTTCCTCAAGCCCGATACGGCGGAGAAGGGAATAAGCCTTGTCCTCGGCGGCCGCCTTAATGGCCTCCTTGGTTTCGGTAATCTCGATCAGCGGACGCTTATCCTTACGGAAGAGATTCCCGATCTTGATAAAGAAGTTCTTGGCCTTTTTCTTTCTGAGATTTCTGTACCCTACGTAAAGCGGGGCAAGCGTGATGTTCTGCAGTACCGTTTTGTTGTTGAAGAGGTTAAACTGCTGGAACACCATGCCGATATGCTCACGGTGGAGGTTGATATCGACCTTGGTATCCGCAATATCGACACCGTCAAAGAAAATAGAACCGCTTGTCGGATCCTCCATGCAGTTAAGGCAACGCAGGAAGGTAGACTTGCCGCATCCGGACGGACCGATAATAGCGATTTGCTCACCGTTTTCGATGTCGAGGTCAAGGCCGCGAAGGACATGGTTCTCTCCGAAAAACTTTTCAAGCTTGCGGACAGAGAGAATGATCGAGGAGGAAGCATCACTTGCGTTCATTCTTGTTTAACCTCCTTTCAAGAAGCTTGACACCGAATGCGATCGTCATAACGAGCACGATGTACATGATGGCCATTGCGAAATAGGGCATAAGGAATTCATAGCGGACGTTACCGATTTCGGTAAAGGTCTTGTAAAGGTCAACGGCGGCAACAAAGCTGACGACCGAGGTGTCCTTTACGAGGGCAATGAATTCGTTGCCGAGCGTGGGAAGAATGTTTTTGATAGCCTGGGGAACGACGATCTTCAGCATAGAGACGGCGTAGGGAAGGCCGACCGCTCGTGCCGCCTCCAGCTGACCGCGATCAACCGAGTTGATACCTCCGCGCATTACCTCCGAAACGTAAGCACCGCTGTTCAAACCGAAAACGAGGATACAGGTGGAAAGCGAGGTGATCGTAATGCCGAGAAGCGGGAAAAGCACGTAGTAGGCGATCAGCAACTGCACCACGATAGGCGTACCGCGGAAGAAGCCGACGTACACGGTGCAAAGCTTATCAAGAATGCGCGGAAGGCGCTTGTACTTCGGCATCACCCGCACGATGGCGATCAGCGTACCGATCAGGATGCCGATCAAAAGGCCGAGGATGGCGATCAGAAGGGTGTTTCGCAAGCCTTCGAATACAACACGCCTCCATCCGCCCTTGTTGAAGAACAGATCGATAAAAATCTGGAACTTATAGGCTAAGCTGGATAAATTCATGGTAATGATCCTTTGCACGCAACAATCCCTGCCACATAAGCGGCAGGGATGAGCGGTTTTTGAAAATTAGTTTCCGTTGACGCTGGAGGCAATTGCCTTTGCGGGGCCGTTGTCCACGATCACGAAGTTGATATTGCCGTTGATCATATCGTTAACAGCAAGAGCGGCGTAGGTGTAGGACTTCTTTTCAACCGGGAGACCGGGGAAGCCATAGCCGCCTTCGCTATCGTCACCGTCGATGTAAAGCTCGCCGGTGGTGCCCTTCTGGCAACCGATCTTGGTGGCCGAGGTAAGCTCAGCGAGGATGGCCTCAATCTCAGCGGCGGTCGTGCAAGCATCGAAGGTGGTGTCCTCAGCGCGAACTACGAGAACCTGAGAAGCGTTGTAGTAGCTGTCGGTGAAGGTAACGACTTCAGCACGGTCGGGAGTGACAGAAAGACCGGCCATACCGATATCGCAGATACCGGACTGAACGGCGTTCACAACAGCCTCGAACTCCATATCCTGGATAACGAGCTCCTTGCCGAGGGACTCAGCGAGGTAGTAGGCGATCTCGAGGTCAATGCCGGAGTACTTGCCGGCGGCGACCATCTCGAAGGGCTCAAAGCCGGTGCTGGTGGCAACTACGAGCTGATCCTTGCTGGCATCGAGGGTGGCAGAGGTGATCTGGAGAGGAGTGCCATCACCGAAGTAGTTGTTGCAGATCGCATCGAATTTGCCGTTTTCCTTGATCTCGGCGAGGAAGGCATTGACCTGATCCTTCAGCTCGGTATCGGCCTGGTTGACACAGAAGGCATACTCTTCTTCGGAAAGGGCGATGTCGATAACCTTAACGACGGGCTTGGCTTCGCCGCACGAGGCGAGGGCGAGGAGAGAGCCGCAGAGAAGCACGGCTGCGAGGGCGAGGGAAATAATCTTTTTCATGATCATACTCCTTATAGAATTATTAATTTGTTTTCTCTTGGTGTGATACCATTATAGCGGCCTCTTATCGGTTTGTCAATAGGTTTTGTAAAAATATTCTAAAATATCGCATATTTTTTCGGATGGCGCCAAAGAGGTCGGAGGGGGACGCGGGCAAACAGGGTGATACATCTCCTCGGTTCTGTCTAATAGCTTTCAATAATATTGAATATTATCGGCTATGGTGCTTATAAGCTTCGCGTATTATGCACAAACCCGTGTGCCATGGTAGGATCGAATGAATATATATTCGCGCGGACGGAATATATATTCAAAAAACAAAGAGCCCGAGTATTGCTGCTCGGCCTCTTTGTTTTCTTTTTCTTTAGTTGGTATAGTTGTCGAAATACCCCTGGATCCAAACGATGGGCGTACCTTTGTCACCGCTACCCGAGGTGAGGTCGCAAAGCGAGCCGATCAGGTCGGTAAGGCGGCGGGGGGTCGTACCCTGCGAGGCCATCTGGCCGACAAGGTCACCATCCTTGTTGCGGATATATTCCGAGATCGCTTCCTTCAGGGCATCGCCCGAAAGATGGGCAAAATCGTTATCGGCGAGGTACTTCAGCTTGACCTCGTTCGGCTGGCCGACAAGCCCTGCGGTGTGGAAGGGCGAGACGACCGGGTCTGCAAGCTCCCAGATCTTTCCGACGGGATCCTTGAAGGCACCGTCGCCGTAAACCATGACCTCGACCGACTTGCCGGTCTTCTCCAGGATAGAGGCGGCAATGCGATCCACAACGTCCTGCGCATCACGGGGGAAGAGCTTCACGGTATCCTCAGTAGCCTTGTTGCTACCGAGCAGACCGTAATCGGCATTGTAGCCGCTACCGTCGCGGGATGCGGTCATGATCTCGTCAAGCCCAAGCACGACCTCGGCTCCGGCGGCCTTGAGAAGACGCTTGGAGCGGGCGCGGCTGTGGATGTCACAGGTCAGCACGCTTTTGGTGTAGGGAAGAATGGCGCGGCAATCGTTGGCAAGGATAATCTCGGCCTCGCAGCCTTCCTTCTCGATCACTTCCTTATAATAAGCCACGTAATCCACACCGGTGAAGGTATGCTTCTTGTAGCCGAACAGCTCGCGATAGCGCGCCTCGGTCAAAACGTCGGAATAGGGGTTGATGCCGGCGGCATCCAGATCATCCAGCGAGATCAGGTGGTTTCCTACCTCGTCCGAGGGATAGGAAAGCATAAGCGTGATCTTGCGTGCGCCGCGGGCGATACCGCGCAGGCAGATCGCAAAGCGGTTGCGGCTGAGGATGGGGAGAATAACGCCCACGTGGCCGGAGGGGAACTTTTCTGCCACGTCGTTTCCAATGTCATCTACGGTGGCATAGTTGCCCTGGGCACGGGCGACAACGGCTTCGGTCACGGCGATAACGTCGCGGTCGCGAAGCGGAATATTTTCACTTTCGGCGGCGGCCAGAACGCTGTCTACCACGATGGCGGCAATATCGTCACCACTGCGGATGATAGGGGCGCGCACCCCGCGCGAAACGGTACCGATGAGTCTTTCCATACGATCCTCGCAGACGGAAGAATTAAAGAAGGGAGGCCTCCGTCACCTGCCTCGCCTTCTATCATATCATATTGCTATCGATAAGTAAAGAACTATTTTTTTATATTTTTCATAAATTTTAATTATGGTAACGTTGCTTTTGGGTGTAACCGTCCTCCAAAAACGCACTCTCTTTTTCCGATTCACAAAAAAAGATGGTTTTTGTGCAATCCGCCGAAAAGCAGAAAAACCGAGTTTTCCACCGGCGGGCGGTGGAAAACTCCCCAAAACGGTGGAAAACTACAGGCGTGTTCGGCGGAAAGAGAAGAAAATGAGGTTGTAAAGCAAAAGTTACCCACAGTTTCCACCATCGGGCGGTGGAAAACTTGTTTTCTTAAAAACTCCAAAATCTGCGTTTTGCCCACTTGACAGAGACAAACGAAGCATAATGAGACAAAAAGAGCCGAAAAAACCATGAAATTGGAAATCTCTGTTATAAAGGGCGACGGAATTTTTTAGTTTTATGAAAACGGACGCATTTTCACGGGTCGCGCGATGGTGTACAGAGCGAATTCTTGTGAAAAACAACCGAAATCTCTAAAACGTATCCCGCTTTCGTGCTTGGCGCAGAAATCTTTACGCAGTTACGTGCTGTAGGGATGCAAATACAGCCTCAGAAAAGCATTATGCGGCAGAAGGTCTTTATATGACAAGTATCCTTTGCATTATCCTATCGGATCGTCGATGGTAACCTGCCCATTTGCCGCGCCGTAACGAATTCCGAGATGCTCATAGGCGAGATGGGTGACACACCGCCCGCGCGGCGTTCTGTTGATAAAGCCGATCTGCAAGAGGTAGGGCTCGTAAACGTCCTCGATGGTGATGGCCTCCTCTCCGATGGTGGCCGCCAGCGTTTCCAGCCCGACGGGGCCGCCGTTATAATAACGGATGATGGACTCCAGCATACGGCGATCGGTGTTGTCAAGCCCCAGGTCGTCGATCTCCAGCATGTCAAGGCCCGCCTTGGCGATCTCGGCTGTGATGCGGCCATCCCCGCGAACAAGTGCAAAATCGCGAATGCGCTTCAAAAGGCGGTTGGCAATACGCGGTGTGCCGCGCGAGCGCTTGGCGATCTCAAGGGCACCTGTTTCACTGATCTCGACTCCAAGGATCGTAGCCGAACGGCGGACGATGGTGGCAAGCTCCTCATGGGTATAAAGCTCCAGCTTCAAAGGAATACCGAAGCGGTCGCGCAAGGGGGTGGTAAGCTGGCCTGCACGGGTTGTCGCACCGATCAGGGTGAAGTGGGGAAGCGGAATGCGGATGGACTGAGCCGAGGGACCCTTACCAACGATCAGATCCAGCGCAGAGTCCTCCATGGCGGGATAAAGGATCTCCTCTACCGCGCGGGACAGACGGTGGATCTCATCGATAAAAAGGACATCCCCCTCTGCAAGGTTGGTAAGAATGGCGGCAAGATCCCCCTGCTTTTCAATGGCGGGGCCGGAGGTCGTACGGATGTTGACCCCCATCTCATTTGCAATGATATAGGAAAGGGTGGTCTTACCGAGGCCGGGAGGGCCGTATAGCAGGATGTGATCCAGTGCCTCGCCACGCCGCTTGGCCGCTTCAATATAAATATTCAGGCTTTCCTTTGCCTTTTCCTGGCCGATATACTCGGCCAGTGCTTTGGGGCGCAGGGAAAGGTCAATGTCACTGTCCGAGGGGGTATATTCGGTTGCCAGGATCCGGTTTTCAAAATCAAATTCTGTCGTTTCCATGCAAACTCCTTACTGCGGCTTGGCAAAACGCTTGAGTGCGGCCGTAACGATATCCTCACGCGTCATATTGGTAGTATCCAGGGTGCGGATTACGTCTGTGACCTCAGCACGGCTGAAGCCGAGCCCGATCAGTGCCTCGGCCGCTTCGGAAAGCTTTCCGCTCATCCTGGGGGCGGCCGCCGTGCGCCCGCCGAGCGTGGGAAGTGCGGAAATGGCCGAGCCCGAGATCTTTTCCTTTAATTCCAAGACGATGCGTGCCGCAGTCTTTGCGCCGACGCCCGGTGCCTTGGCAAGCGATTTGGCATCCTCTGCGCAGACAAGTGCCGCGAAATTTTCGGGAGAGAAGGCGGAAAGAATGCCAGTGGCAACCTTCGGGCCTACTCCTGATACCGTGATAAGAAGCTGGAAGGTTTCCAGCTCCTCCTTTGAGCCAAAGCCGAAAAGCTCGACCGAATCTTCGCGCACCTGCAGGTGCGCAAGCAGCTTGACCTCACTGCCGAGGCGGCCGGAAAGCGAGTCGGCCGTCAAAAGCGAGACGGTCATGCGGTATCCGACACCGCCACAGTCGATCACCACAAAGGACGTATCGACGTGGGCCAGCTCTCCGCGGATGTGATGAAACATATGGGCATCCTTTCTACGGCTGTGTAGCCGTTCTTTTCGTTTTCCTGCGGCGCAGCATCCGCTCACCGATCATGGTGCCGCCAAAGACACAAAGACCGGCGGTAAAGCAGCATGCGGCATAGACGTATTCCTTGGGGCTGTACTCCAGCTCCAGTGTGTATTCTCCCGGGGCAAGATCGAAAGAAAGCAGGGCATCCAGCGTTTCATAGCCCTCCACCGGCTGCCCGTTGGCCGTGATCCTCCATCCGGCATCGTAGGGGATGGTGGTCAGGATCGTTTCAAAGCCCTCGCTTACCGTGATCTTACCGCAGAAATAATCCTCGGTACAGGTCTCTACCTCGTATCCGCCCGCGCACAAGGTATCGATCAAGCGGCGGTAGACGGCACGGTCCATCGAATAAAAGTATTCGACATTGCGATTGATGTATATGCCTTCGTCTCCAAGCTGGAAGGTCACCACGCATTCCTCACCTGCCTCGTAGGAGCCGAGGCAAAGATAGCCGGATTCCTCCCAAACAAAGTGCCTGCCGATATGCTCGCCGTTCAGATAATACTGTGCTTCCTTGTAGGTATCGGTGGGGAAGTAGGCGAAGATCTCGCTCTCTTCTGTGACGGACAGCCTGAAGTTGACGTAGGCATCCTGCCCGGCATTTCGCTTGGAATAGTGACGGGAGGAGGAGAGGTGATAAACGTTTTCCCCGGTGTAACGGTACTCAACGGGGGAAAACAGCACCACGTCCTCGCCCAAAAGCGCCTTGGCCAGGGCATTCATCCGTTCAAAGGGAGAGCCCTCGGAAATGATGGTGCGGTTGTCATCCGGGTCTATACGGTTTCCGTCCTTATCGTATTCTCTCGGCAGAAAGGTGATCGTGTGGACGTCATCCGAAACCCCGAAGGCGATGGGAAGCGCATCGGGATTGCGATACGCAACGGTGTCGCCGTCGTTATAGATCTCCACGTAGCTGTCCGGGTAGATCATTCCGACCTCGCCAAGGACGTAGGATATCGAGAGAAAGGAGTCTACAAAGGGATTGGTCCCGGTGTAGCAGGAGGCATGATAGGCCGAGGCATAGCCCATCACGTTCAAAAAGGAAATGGTGTCGCGGTTGAGGGTTGACGTGGATCCTGAGACCCCGCGGTAATTAAAAAGGTAAGGATCGTTGACCCTGCGATAGCGGAGCTTTTCCATGCGGTAAAAGGGGGCTTGGGTATCCGCCTTTGCCGCCTCTGTGGCACCCTCCCACCGGTGCAGAAAATCGTAATAGGAGGCGCGGGAGGCTCGTCCGACGTCCATATAAAGCTGGCCGGTATTGACAAGCCCGCCAAGCATCATTTCAAGTGACACCAGCACAAGCAGGCAAAGCGAGGCATAGCGGCGCGAAACGTCCCGCCGCATGATGAAAAAGGCGAGGGCGATGACGTAAATACCGATGCAAAGCAGATTAAGCGGGACCGGGAAAAAGACGGTCTCCATGTGCTTGTAGCCAAAATGCTCGGCCAGGATCAGGATGAGCGATAGCGGTGTCGCGGCATAGATGACCCAGCGCGCCCGATGGGAGCGGATATCCTCAAATCCCTTGGCCGCCATCCCCACCAGCAAAAAGGAAAGCATGTAGCTATAGCGGTAGTTCAGCCAGTTGGGGGCCTGTCCGCCGTGCCATATAAGGTCTATGACGTGCACGGAAAAGCAGAAAAGGAGGAAAAGCGAAAGGAGGAGATTTGCTCCCTTTTCACGGGTGGATACCCTGCGGCTGATGAAATAAAAGGGAATCAGCATCAGGGTGATGAGGCCGCAGTAAAGATTGGGCAGTCCCTCCGGCCGTACGGTGTCGTACGAGGCGAAAAAGAACTTGGTCAGGATGTCCAGAATGTCTTGCTTGACGACAAAGTCGTAGCTTGGGCTGGAGAAGGTGTCTTTGCCAAAGGTAAGGGCGTACACTGCGGGAATGACGGTCAGCATGCTGATCGCCCCCGCCGTAAGCGAGAAGAAGCCGAAGCGGACACCCGAGCGCAGAAAATTGGCGCGCAGGCCGCGCGGATTTTTCTCCTTTGGTGTCAGCGCCAGATGGACGTAGAAAAAATAGAGGACACAGAAAATACAGGTCATATACCCGATGTAGTAGTTTGACATCATGCAAAGCACCAGGCTGACGGTATAAAGCTTGTATTTTCCTTCACTGACCAAGGCCCGTATCCCCACTGCCACCAGCGGCAGAAGGATCACGTTGTCTACCCACATGGTGTTATGCTGCATGACAACACTGTAAGCGGTCAGCGAATAGACGGTGGAAAACATGACGGCAGTAACAGGGGAAAGCCGTGCGGTCTTTTTCAGATAGTATCCAAAGGAAAGCCCTGAAAGCCCCTGCTTTAAAAGAAGCAAGAGAAAGAGGGCATCCAGCATTCCCTCACGTGGGAAAAGTGCGACGAGATAGGAAAGCGGTGAGGCAAGATAATACGCATATATCCCTAAAAATTCCCCTCCAAGTGAACGGGAAAAGGAATATAGCAGGGAGGCATCGCCGTAGATGAAGCTGCGTAGGGCTTCAAAGAAGTAGACGTACTGACCGTTGAGATCCAACGTGAGAACCGAGTTCGCTCCAAACGGCCACACTCCCATGAAGGCATAGATGAGCATCATAAGGAAAAAGGGGAGTGCAAAGCAAAAAAGGAGATAAGAGGAGGGATGTGCCCGATATTCCCGTATCAGCCGCCAGCGAAGCTTACAGAGGGGGGAGGGGGAGATGCCGATCTCCTCCCCCGGTGATCCGTTTTTGCGCCTCATTTTGCTTTGCCGTTCTTTTTTTGCTGTTGCTTTTTACCCTTGCTGCCGTTCCCCTTTTTCGGGGTATCTGTGGCGGCCTCCTCAAAGGCGTTTTTTTCATCCGCCTTGGGAAAGGGAGGGAGGAGGAACAGAAGGATCCGCCCGAAGAAGGATCTACCCGATACCGAGATCCTGTTTTTCTTACGCAGGATCTCCAGGGTTACGATAGCGGCAAAGAGCAGAAGTGCGGCAAGCGAGGCAAGAAGCCCCACAGTGTAGATAGAGGGACGGTAGCGAAGCGTGATCTCATAGGTGCCCGCATCGGGAAGGTCGAAGGCCAACATGGCATCCATCGTCTGATAGCCGGTGACGGCTGCGCCGTCCACCTCGATCTGCCAGCCGGCGTCGTAGGGGATGGTGGTCTGCACAGTGGTAAAGCCCTCGGTAGCCGTCAGTGTCCCACAGAAGTGATCGTCATCGGCACGCGTCAGGTTGATCCCGCCTGCCTGCAGGATGTTGGTGGCACGCGTCAGATCGGCTTCGTCGATCGTATAGAAGTAGGGGATACTGTCGATCAGGTAGAATTCGCCGTATTTTTCGATGGACAGCTCAACCGTGACGGTTTCACCGGGAAGGAAGGTGCCAAGCGAAAGGACGGTGGCGATGTTGGCGCATTCCGGGTACAGGGGATTTGCCTGCTTTTCGCCGTTGACGTACATCGTGGCTTCCCGCGTGTAATAGGAAGGGAAGTAGCAGTAGATGGGCGAAAGCGTGTCGGGGGCGACAAAGGTCAGTACGATGCGTGCGGTCGAGTTATTCTTTTCGGTTTTGAAAACGGCGTGGCTCCAGGCGTTTGCCTCACGGCGCATCCCGCCGTCAACGGTAAGGGTGGAGTCGATGGGATCGTAAACCGTAAGGGTGCTGTCCCCCGTCATAGCGGCATAAATGCTATTCATACGCGCAAAGGGAGACCAAAGGGCGTTCTTCCACTCCTCCTTCAGCTTATAAATGCCGCCGTCAAGCTCATACCCCTCTGGGGGATTGGTGGGCAGGGCAAAGGTGATATCGCGGATCGCACCGTTAGAGGCAAAGGCAAGGGGGAGGGCGTAGGGGTTGCGGTAGGTGACGGTTGCGGTGCCGGCCTCGGCATCGCCGTCCCGATGGTATTCGGAATAGAGCGGGTCGACCTCCTCATCCGCCTTGGCGACCCAGTATTTCACGCCGAGAAGCGAGTTGGTGACGATCGTGGAGCCGGTGGCCTCCGTCCAATGAGAATTGGCCTTGAGACCGATGGCGTGCTGGAATTTGACAACGCTTGCGTTCAGCGTGGAGGTGGAGGAGGCAAGACCGTTATAGCCGAGAACAAAGGAATCGCA
>JAGBZZ010000159.1 GCA_017652965.1 Clostridia bacterium
CTGGCGGGACGAAGGTGCAAACAAAGTAGTCCGTCCCAGATTCCGCATGGGGCTAAAGCCCACAGCGCTTTTGCGGCACACCGCAAAAGTTCGACTCGCCCAAGGGCTCGCTCAGAATGACACGGGACGGGATGTTGCGGAGTATTTTCCTTTCCCCCTCTCAGTCACGGCAAGCCGTGCCAGCTCTCCCAAAGGGCGAGCCTTCGTAGCCGTAGCCCTTGCTACTCACGGTGGCAGAGAGGAAAACCTTGCAAAGACAGAGCAGAAGAGGTCACGGCAAGGAAGCCTTCCCCGGCGGGGGAAGGGGGACCGCTTGCGGTGGATGAGGCGTCCCGCAAGAAAATACGAAGAGGTCGAAAAGAGCCTGTTAGCTTTCGTAGCCGTGTCTCCACCTCTTCGACTGCTTTACATCACGCCTCATCCGTCACGCTCCGCGCGACACCTTCCCCCGCTGGGGAAGGCTACGGTTGTCCTACCTCAGCTACTCACGATAGCAAAGGTAGAGTAGCGAAAGCGGGGACACGTCGCGGGGGCAAAAGGGCGATATGTAAACAATACGGTGCAAAACAGTAGGATTTGGCGGTGCCGGGGTCCTTCTTTCTTCCTTTTGGGGGTGCGTGAGGCATAAGGAGCCGAGGGGAGAGCGGGGGAATTTTTGTTACATTTGCCGAGGGGCATTTTTGTCGAAAGCCCTTGACAAACAGGGCAAAAAATGATATCATATATACATATTGATGAAGCACGCGCGTATACCGCGCGGGGAACGGGCAACTGACGGAATGCGTGGGTCACCACGGGGAAGCCCTGATTCCTGCATAAGCCGACCGTCTGGGCGCCCGATTTCCGCATACGGAAACGAGGGGGCCTTTTTAATTTTTTTACGAAAGCGAGGAGACCGACATGAAAAAAGTAGGCATTCTTTTGGGGAGCGACAGCGATCTGCCGATCGTGGAGCGCGCCTTTGACGTTTTGCGGGAGCTGGAGATCCCGTTTGAGGCACACATTTATTCGGCACACAGAACACCCGCCGAGGCAGCCGAGTTTACGGCCGCGGCGCGTGAGCGCGGCTTTGGCGTTATGATCGCTGCCGCCGGTATGGCCGCGCATCTTGCGGGCGCCGTGGCCGCTAACACTACCCTGCCTGTCATCGGGATCCCCTGCAAGTCCTCGGTGCTGGACGGGATGGACGCCCTGCTTTCCACCGTGCAGATGCCCTCGGGCATTCCGGTTGCCACCGTGGCGATCGGCGGTGCCGCCAATGCCGCCCTTCTGGCCGCTGAGATCCTGGCGGTTTCGGACGATGCCCTGGCAGAGCGCCTTGCGGCACGCCGTGAGGCCGACAGGCAGAAGGTGCTGGCTAAGGACGCCGCCCTCTCGGCCTCGCTGAATCAGAAATAAATAAATTTTTTCAACATAAAGGAGAAACGCGCTATGAAACTCGTGTACACCGGTAAGACCAAGGACGTATTTGCTCTCGAAAACGGTAACTATCTTCTGAAATTCAAGGATGACTGCACCGGCAAGGACGGTGTGTTTGATCCGGGTGAGAACTCGGTTGGGCTGACGATCGACGGGGTTGGTGACGTCAACCTGCGTATGTCCATCTACTTCTTCGAAAAGGTGAATGCCGCCGGCATTCTGACCCATTACGTGAGCGCCGACCTTGAGAACACCACCATGGAGGTTCTGCCTGCCCGCGTGTTCGGCAAGGGGCTTGAGGTCATCTGCCGTCACAAGGCCGTCGGTAGCTTCTACCGCCGCTACAGCGACTACATCGAGGAGGGCGCCGACCTGCCCGCATACGTGGAAATGACCTTCAAGAACGACGAGAAGGGCGATCCGCTGGTGACCAAGGAGGGTCTTGTGGCTCTCGGCGTGATGACCGATGCCCAGTATGAGGATATGAAGGTCATGACCCAGAAGATCACCAAGATCGTGGCCGATGATCTCCTTGAGAAGGGCCTTGTCCTTTATGACATCAAGTTTGAGTTCGGCTATGACAAGGACGGCAACGTCATGCTGATCGACGAGATCGCCTCCGGCAATATGCGCGTCTACAAGGATGGGGAGTACATTGATCCCATGACCCTTTCCAAGCTCTTCTTTGCATAAGAGGGAAGAGAATGGGAGGATTTTTCGGGGCGGCGCTGACGTGTGACTGCATGGCCGACGTCTTTTTCGGCGTGGACTATCACTCACACCTCGGCACCCGCCGTGCGGGGCTTGCGGCCTACGACAGTGAGATCGGCCTGCAAAGGGCGATCCACTCGATCGAAAACGCGCCCTTCCGCACAAAGTTCCAGGACGTGTTTGAGGAGATGCGGGGCACCTCGGCCATCGGCTGCATCAGCGACAGCGACCCCCAGCCGATGCTGATCCGCTCTCACCTCGGCACCTATGCCATCTGCACAGTGGGTGGCATCTTCAATGCGGACGAGCTGGTTGGCGAGTATCTTTCGCACCGCGGCCGCCATTTTGACGCTATGACGGGCGGCAAGGTCAACGGAACCGAGCTTGTGGCCGCCCTCATCGATACGAAGGACGATTTCTGCGAGGGCATCCGCTTTGTGCAGGAGGTCGTCCGCGGGGCTGTCTCGATCCTCATCCTTTGTGAGGACGGCTCGCTTTTGGCGGCGCGTGACCGCCTTGGCCGCCTGCCCGTCCTTCTCGGGCGGGGCGAGAACGGTTACTGCGTGACCTTTGAGTCGTTTGCCTATCAGAAGCTTGGATACGAGGATGAGCGTGAGCTTGGCCCGGGTGAGATCGTGCGTGTCACGAAGGAGGGGATCACGCAGCTTGTCCCTCCGGGGAAGGAGATGCGCCTTTGCGCCTTCCTTTTCTCCTACTACGGCTATCCGACCGCCTGCTACGAGGGGGTCAACGTGGAGGCGATGCGCTACCGCAACGGCCGCATCATGGCCGATAACGAGCGTACCTTCCTTGCCGAGGCGGGGATCGATTACGTCAGCGGTGTTCCCGATTCCGGCACGCCGCACGCCATCGGCTATGCCAACGAAAGCGGCATTCCCTTTGCGCGTCCCTTTATCAAGTATACCCCCACCTGGCCGCGCAGCTTTATGCCGCCAAGCCAGGTAGACCGCGCCCGCGTGGCCAAGATGAAGCAGGTGCCGGTGCATGAGCTGATCGATGGGAAGAACCTCCTCTTTGTGGACGACTCGATCGTGCGGGGCACACAGCTGAAGGAGACGGTGGATTTCCTCTACGACAACGGCGCGGCCGGGGTGCATATGCGCTCTGCCTGCCCGCCGATCATGTATCCCTGTAAGTATCTCAGCTTCTCCCCGGGCAGAAGCGAGATGGATCTGCTTGCCCGCCGCGTCATCCATGAGCTGGAGGGCGAGGAGGGTGCCTTGCATCTTGAGGAATATGCGGACGGCTCGACCGAGCGTGGGCGCCGCCTGCGCGCCGCCATTTGCGAGAAGATGCACTTCGCTTCTCTGGAATTTCAGACGGTGGAGGGTGTGGTCAAGGCCATAGGTCTTCCCGCCTGCAAGCTTTGCACCTATTGTTGGAACGGAAAGGAATAACTGATATGAAGAATTCGAGATCCGAAAGCTACGCGGCCGCAGGGGTGGATATCACCGCCGGCTACCGCGCCGTGGAGCTGATGAAAAAGCATATTGCCCGCACGAAAAACGAAGGCTGCCTTGACGACGTTGGCGGCTTTGGCGGCTGCTTTGGCCTGCCGATCGCCGGGATGGAGGAGCCTGTGCTGGTTTCGGGCACCGACGGCTGCGGCACCAAGGTCAAGATGGCGATC
>JAGBZZ010000160.1 GCA_017652965.1 Clostridia bacterium
AGGTGAGCAAGCGAAAAACGCGCCGGTGGCGCGTTTTTGCGTAGCGAAGTCCCAGGCATAAGGAGTCCCCGAAGCAATCTACGATTGCGACACAGGACGACTATATGCCAGGACAGGAAACGCTCCGAGGATCTCGCGGGACGAAGGTGCAAGCAAAGTAGTCCGTCCCAGATTCCGCATGGGGCTAAAGCCCACAGCGCTTTTGCGGCACACCGCAAAAGTTCGACTCACCTGCGGTTCGCGGGGTAATGACACGGGACGGGATGTTGCGGAGTAGGGGACGGAGGCGAGGGGCATAAGCCTTGATCGGGGAAGCTTACTTCTGTTTTCCCGACAAAAACAAAAAACACCCGTGCGGGTGTTTTTTGTTTTTATGATCAATAACCGAGCGAGCGGAGGTATTCGCGGCTCTGCTTGGCGGCCTCGAGGGAATCCTGCTCGTAGCACTGGTCCTGCTCTACGATGAAGTACTCGGCGCCGCCCTCGATGGCGGTCTTGATGATGGCGGGCATATCCTGCATGCCCGAGCCAACAGGGCGGAAGGCAAAGCCACGCTCATCGCGCGAGGCGGCGGGCAGCTCCTTACCGTCCTTATCGATCAGGGCATAGACGGGGCCGCCGCCCAGCTCCTTCGCGACAAAGTCCTTCAGGTGGACAAGCTTATAGCGCCCGGCATAGGTACGCAGATAGTCGCAGGGGTCATAGCCGGCGTACTTGATCCAGCAGGTGTCAAACTCAGGGTTCAGAAGGTTCGCGGGCACGGTATTGTAGATGCGGTCAAGGATGGTGCTGTCGCCGACGGTTGCCAGCTCGAAATCATGGTTGTGGTAAAGCAGCTCAAGGCCGTTGGCCAAAAGCTTTTCGCCAAGCTCGGTAAAGTAGGCAAGCGTGCCGTCCATATCCGAGATGTAATGATCCTTGGAATACCACGGAATGACCGAGTAGCGCGGCCCCAGGGCCTTGACAAAGCGGATGCCGTCGTCGGTGTTATAGAATTCGGGCATCTGATGCACCGAGATGCACTTGAGGCCGTACTTATCCAGCCAACCGAGGATCTCCTCGGCGGAGTGGTTGAAGTAGCCCGCAAGCTCTACGTAATCGTAGCCGATCTCCTTTACCGCGCGAAGGGCGGCCTCCATATCTGCCTCCATCTTATCGCGGATCGAATACAGCTGAAGGCCAATTTTAATATCACTCATTGTGTTTCTCCTCTCTTCGGCCGCTTATGCGGTCGCCATGCCTCTATTATATCGCATAACCGCGTGTATTGCAAGAGAGTTTTTGGAAATAAGAGATATTTTATCGCCACATTTCCCTTCGCACCCGCCCATTAGCTGTCTGCCTCGCGGTGGCAGACGTCGGCCGTCCCCTCGGCGCACGTCTTCATGGCTTTTTCCACCGTGCGTGCCATCATGGGCAGGCGCCGCCGCACAAGAAGCAGGGCCGTGCCGAGACCTGCCGCCGCCAGCATACCAATAAGCACGCCGCAAAGGGGAGAGGGACTGCATTTCTTTTGTTTTGTAAACATAACTTTTCTCCTTTTCTTGATACCTAACAGGAGTATTCCCGCGCGGCGGGGAGTTTATGCGCTCTTTTTTTGTTGCCTATTGCAAAATGTGGGGGAGTGTGCTATAGTATAGGTAGAGATATTTTCGAATTTTGTCAAGGGAGAACGACATGATGATCTGCAACCGTTGTCGAAAGGAATGGGATTATGAAGAGCTGGGGCTCTCCTGCCCGTATTGCCACGCTCAGGCACACCTGGACGCAGCCGAGGCGGCGGCCCTTTTTCGCCGTGCCGTGACCTATGAGCAGGATAAAAAATATGAAGAGGCGCTTCGCCGCTATACCCTTCTTTCCTTAGCCGGATATCCGGAGGGGGAGGAGGCGTATGCCAGATGCCTTGAGAAGGGGATCGGGGCCCCGCGGGATGCCTCCCGCGCCGCCGATGGGTATCTGGACGCGGCCGAGCATGGCTCTTGCCGTGCGGCCTATCGCTTGGGGCGCTTGCTTTCTGTGCATCCCCGCCTTGGGGACGGGCGCGGCTCGCCCTCCTTCTGGCTTCGCGCCGCCGCAGCCCTTGGCAGTGCGGACGCCGCCTATGCCCTTGCCGCATCGGGAGAGCGCTACGGCCTTTCGGAGGAGGAGCGCATCGCCTATCTGCACGCCGCGGCAGGTGAGGGGCACGTGGCCGCTATCCGCCGTCTTAGCCGTGCTTATCGCCTGGGGCGCGGGGTAACGCGAAATGCCGGCATTGCGCTTTGGTATTACCGTACCCTGCCGCATCCCTCTCCCCTCATGCTTCTGGCCTTCCGCTTTTTCTTTGGGGATCCGGCCCCGGTCGAGCCGACCGTGCCGGTGCTTCCTAACCGTGCAGCACTCCTTCATGCTCTCGGGGAGGAGGCAAGTGCCCAGGGCTTTGCCATGACCGCCCTGCGCCTATACCTTCCCGCCGCCGAGATGGGGCACACCGAGGCCGCCCTGCGTGTGGGTGCCGCCTACCATGACGGTATCGGTACGGCGGCAGACCTTGACACGGCCATCGCCTTTTACCTCCGCGCGGAGGAGGCGCAGTCTGCCGAGGCGGCCCTTATCCTTGCCCGCATCTATGAGCGGGAGAAAAACGATATCCCGGGTGCTGAGCGGCATTATCTGGCCGCCGCCGAGTGCGGCATGGCCGAGCATCAGTACATCCTCGGTGAATTTTACCTGACCCACGACCAAAAGGGCGAGGGGGTGCGCCGTGCCGTGCCCTGGCTTCGCCGTGCGGCGCAGGGTGGGTGCGTGGCGGCGGGGGATCGCCTGTCTGCCATCGATACCTATATGGCCGATACCTACAGCCGTGCCGTGCGGGCGCAAAGCGCCGGCAACGTGCGGGAGGCCTTCTCGCTCTTTGAGGCGGCCGCCGCCCTTGGGCATGCGGCTTCGCTTTCCAACCTCGGCTACTGTCTGCAAAAGGGGCTTGGCTGTACGGCGGATCTGCACGCCGCCGCCCGTGCCTACCGTGAGGCGGTAGCCGCAGGCAGTGAGGCGGCACGCCTCAACCTGGCCGTTTGCTATATTCACGGGCTTGGCATCCGTCGGGATTACGCCGCCGCGCGCGCCCTGCTTTCGGACGTGGCAGAGGCCTACCGTGAGGCCGCCGCCGAGCTTTTGACAACGATAGAGGAGGGGCGCCGCAAAAAGCAGGCACAGCACCTTTATGCCGCCGCCGCGGCCGTTTATCACCGTGGGGATGTGGAGGGGGCGATCCGCCTCCGCCTGGCCGCGGCCAAGCTGGGCTCGGCACGTGCCTCCTACATGATCGGCTGTCATTTCGAATTCGGCGACGGGGTCGCGCTTGACCGCGACAAGGCCGCCGTGTGGTATGAGGCCGCCGCCACTGCAGGATTTTCGGGCAGTCACTCCCGCCTGAAGGGCGGATACCTCCGCGAGAAGAGATTTATCGATTCAAGAGCATAAGCAAAGGAAAGCTCCGCTCCCCTCGATGGGGGGCGGAGCTTTTTGCTTCATAGAAACAGTGGGCGGCGTTGGCGGCCGCAGAGGGCATCCTCCAGCGCCTCGGAAAGCTGGGTGAAGTCTGCTACCAGCGAGTGCGGCTTCTTTTCGGGGTCATCCTGCCGCATCGGGACAAAAAACACCTGCTTGCGGCTAAGGAGCGTGGCAATGTTCTTCAGCCCCGCCGAAAGCGAATCGTTGGAGGCCAGGGCAATGAGGGTGGGTCTATCCGAGCGCAGATGCGCCTTAGCTGCCATGGTGACCGCCCCATCGGTGATCGCCCCCGCCATTTTGGCCAGTGTGTTGCCGGTACAAGGGGAGATCACCAGGGCATCGGCGTGCAGGCTGGGGCCCAGCGGCTCGGCCCCTACCACCGTATGCACGATGGGGCGGCCGCAGAGGGCTTCCACCGTACGGCGGAATTCCTCCGCCTGCCAGAAGCGGGTATCGGTGGTGTAGACGGCCTCGCTCATAATAGGGAGAATGTCGTGATAGCCGTCGGCGCGCAGGCGGCGCAGGGCGGCTAAGGAGTGCGAAAGAGTGCAGAAGGATCCGCAAAAGGCATACGCGATCATAAAAACCTCAACGGTCGGCAAGAATGGCCGTTACGGCATCGGCGATCGCCCGCCCCGCGCTTTCGGGGGCATAGCGCCCGGGCAGGCCGGGCGCCGTGATCAGCTCCAGCTCTGCGCGGCGCACCTCCTCGGGGGAGATGACGTCCGGCACGGCCGAAAGCTCCAAAACCGTGGCCCGATGGGCGGCACGACACAAAAGGGCAGGGGTCAGAAGACGCACCGGCACGGTGTTGATGAGGATCGGGAAACGCCCGATCTCTGCCGGAAGGGCACTAAGCGGCAGTGGGGCAGGATAGGGCGTCCACGGGGCGGTGGAGCGAGCAAAGGCGGTAACGGGGGCTTGCAAGCCCACAAGATCGGCATAGAGGGCGCGGGCAAGGCGCCCCGAGCCAAGGATCAGACAAGGGGTTTCGATAAGGGCGGTCGGCAGGCGCGCCATCAGAAGCGAGAGCGCCCCCTCGGCGGTGATAGCCGCGTTTCGCATAAGATAGTCCTCCCGCATGCCGTACGAAAGAGGGGGATGGTCGCGCAAAAGGGAGGGCGGCAGGGCGTCCTGGCGCCCGCAAAATAGAGGCGCCCCCGGCGGGAGAAGCGAAAGGAGCGCATCCAAAGCGACCGGCAGGGGGGAAAGCGGGGCAAAGAGATGCCGCCCGTCCCGCGTCAGGGGGTGGGGCAAAAGGACCGCCTCGGCCTCGGCCAGGGCCGTCGGTGACAGGGGCAGCTCTCCAAAAGCGCTGACACTGACCTCATGACCGCGCTCACGCAGGATGGCGGCGGCATATCCGGTGCGGGCATCTCCGCCCACGGCTGCAATTCTCATTGTGTGTCCTCCTTGTGTGGCTTACGCTGTCAGTATATGCGCGCATCGGCGCGGTGTGATATTGCCCTTGAAAATCCGCTTGACAAGAGGGGGCACTCGGGGTATAATAGAGTAAACTTTCTTTTGGAGGATATACGTATGACGATTGGTGTACTGATCGGCTTTCTTTCGGTTCTCGTTGCCGCGATCGGCGTGGTAGCCGGTCTTTTCGGCCGTGCCAAACGGCGGCGCGCCGTTTCTCTTATCGGCCTGGTGCTTTGCCTTGTCGGCGTTCTGATGCTGCTGATGATCCCTGCCAGCATTCACACCGTGCAGGCGGGTGAGGTGGCCGTGGTCAAGCACCTGGGGGAAGCCAGGGACATGCGCACGGCAGGTACGTATTTTGATTTCTGGCTGACCGAGGAATACGAGGTGTACGATGCCAAGGTGCAGAATATGGAGGTGGCGACCCAGGCCTATTCCAAGGATGCGCAGACTATGGATATCGCCATGACGGTGCAGTATAAGATCGACATCGGCAAGGTCATCGACATTGCCAACCAGTACGGCTCGATCGACGTGTTGGCCAACCGCATCGAAAGCATCGCCATTGAGAAGACCAAGGCGACCCTTTCGGCTTATTCCGCCATGCAGATCATCGAGACCCGCTCCTCGATCTCGCCCCTGGTAGAGACGGCGATCATGCAGGCCGTCAACGAGGAGTACTGCGTGGATATCGTGACCGTCGTGCTGACCAACATCGATTTCTCGGATGCCTTTGAGAAGACGGTGGAGGACAAGATGATCGCCGAGCAGGAAAAGCTGAAGGCACAGTACGAGAAGGAAACGGCGATCGTCAATGCCGAGAAGGAGCTGGAGGTTGCCAAGCTGGATGCCGAGGCACGCATTGAAAAGGCCAAGGCAGAGGCGGAATCCGAGATCGTGGTGGCCAAGGCGGAGGCAGAGGCTGTGCGTTTGAAGTCGATCGAGGTGGCGCGTGCCCTCGGCTTTGCCATTACCGAAAAGGCCTTGACCGATGAGGATGGGATCCCGTACGTTGAGTATGAGATCGACTTTACCGGCAAAAGCGCCGAGGAGGTCAGGCTGATCACCGAGTATCTGAAATATGCCGATTATCTTGCCAAGTGGGACGGCAAGCTGCCCACTGTCACCGCCGGGGACTCGGCCTCTGTGCTGATCCCGATGCCGGGCACCGAGGAAAGCGTGACCCCGTAAGCCTTGGACAAAGCAAAAAAGGAGATATACTGCCTTTGCAGTGTATCTCCTTTTGTCATAGCAGGGAAGCTTACAGCTTTTGCATACGGATGTCATGCCCCGAGAAGAGGAGCACCTCGTATTCGCCAAGCAGGCGGCTGGTGATGCGGTCGTTATAGCGGTCGCGCAGCTCTTCACCGGTCAGATTGGTGTTGATCACGGTCTGCCGCCCGTGGTTTAAGCGGGTGTTGAGCAGGTGATAGAGGGTGGAATGCACAAACGAGGTCGTTTGCTCTGTCCCCAGGTCATCCAAGATCAGAAGCTCACAGGCGAGGTATCGCTCGCCGCGCACCTCGGTCTCTCCGTATCCGCTTTTAAAGCGGTCATACTCAAAGTCGGACATCACGTTCTGAATGGTCTCGTACACCACGTCGTAGCCGCGCTCCAGCACCGTACGGGCAATGGAGGTGGAAAGATGGGTCTTACCAAGTCCGGTCGGCCCAATGAGAAGCAGATTGCCGGACTGCGGCGAGAAGGTCTCGGCATACTGGCGGGTGCGGCTCAGGGCATATCTTGCGCGTGCGGCATCCTCCTCACTGCTTTGATAGTAGGAAATCGAGAAGTTTTCAAAGCTTTGGTGGTTGATCAGCCGCCCGATCCCCGACGAGCGGATCCCCTCCTCCACCAGGGCGCGGCGCATGCAATCGCACATCTCGGCCTCCACAAAGCCGGTGTCACGGCAAAGGCGGCAGGCAAAGGCGGGCTCGGTGTAGTCGGGTGCAAACCCACGGGAGGCAAGCAGCTCGTCCCGCATTTTGCGGATGGTCTCATGCTCGCTCCGTATTTTGGAAAGGCGTGCCTCCAGGTCATCCCCCCCGGCCATGGCCTCGCGGAACAGCTGCATCCCGGTGGCGGCCTGGGCACGGTCGATCTCGGCAAGCTCGGGGCAGGTGCGGTGCAATTCGGCCGCACGCGCCTCCGCCGTCTGGATCGCCAAGCGGCGGCGCTCCTCATAGGCGGCGCGTACGCGGCGGTAATTTTCAATATTGTATCCCATCGCAGTCTCCTTTCACGTTACGGGTTCTCGCCCGTGTCTGTCTTATAGCTGCGGTTTATCGCTTTTTGGAAGAAATCCCCGACGTCAAAGCTGGAGCCCTTCGGCTCGGCAGGCTTTTTGGCGGTGGCGCGGGGGGCGGGGGGCTTGCGCTCCTGCCGTGTCCTTGCCTGAAGGGCTTCGGCATCGGCCACGGTACGCACACCCTCGGTGTGCCAGCGGGAAAGGATCCTGTCGGTATACGCCACCGAGGCCTTGCCTGTCGTATTGACCGTGACGTCATAGGCCGCACCGATCAGCTCCTCGCCGTAGCCGTAATCCCGGATCCAGGTGAGAAAGGCGGTCTCCTCGCGTGCCGTCAGCTTGCGGCTACCAAGCCCGAACATGCGGCGAAGTGCCCCCTCCATCGAGTGCAAAAGCTCTTGCTCGCGGATGTATTCCTCAAGGGCGGCGGGGGTGTCGATCCCTCGCTCGATCAGGCGCAGGGCGACCCGCTCGGCATAGCGGAGGGGCTTTGCCTCGCCGTCCCCTTGGCTATCGCAGAAGGCGAGCAGGGTCAGGATATACACACTGTCAAGCCCAAGCTCGGCCGACATAGAGACAAGGATCGAAAGATCGGTACGGTTGAAAAGGCGGCCACGCTGCTGCTCGGCCGTGGCGATCAGCTCGGCAAGGCGGCCGTCGCGGATGGTTTCGGCCAGCTCCTCGGCGCCCCCCTTTGGGACACCTGAGGTCGGGGTGGCCGCGGGCCTTACAGGGGGCGCGGCCGCCTGCCCCGCGGGCAGATCCTTGGTGGCAATGATGCCCGCCCCACGCCAAAAGGCAAGGGCGGCCGTGACGGCGGCCGGCTCACAGCCAAGCGCCGCAGAGATGGCATCGGCATCGGCGGATTCCAGCTCGCAAAGGGCAAAAAGCACGCGCAGATCCTGCGCGCCGGCCTCTGCCAGTGCCCCGCTGCAAAGTAGTGCGGGGAGGGGATGCGGGCTTCCGCCCTTTATGATATAGGTCTTTTTTTCCATAGATCGTTACATCCGTATTTCGGTATTTAGCGGCAGAGTTTTGCACTCTTTCAACCGAGTTTTCCACCGCCGAAGAGTCGAACTTTCGTGATTTTTGTGGGATATTGGTCGAAAACGGCGGGTTTTCCACCGCGTGGAAAAGGTTTTCCACCGTCTGCGCAGAGGTTTTCCACCGCCCTCAGTCGGCGGCGGAGGCATTGAGATCCGCCTCTGCAAAATGACCGGCCAGGTACTCATAGTACCCCTGCGCGGCGATCATGGTGCCGTTGTCCCCACACAGGGCGCGGGGCAGGACAAGCAGGCGGATGCCGTGCCGGGCGGCTACGGTAGAAAGGCGGGCACGGAGGTGAGAGTTGGCCGCCACGCCCCCCGCCAGCACGAGCGGAAGCCCGGGATAGGCCGTGAGGGCGGCATCCACCTTTTTGGCGGCCGCCTCGGTGGCGGTGTAGGTGTAGGCCGCGGCAAACAGGGCGCGGTCTATGCTCTCGTTTTTCTGGTCGTAGCGGTGCAAAAGGTTCACAGCGGCCGTCTTGGGACCGGAGAAGGAAAAGTTCAGGGTGTTGCCCGGCAGGGCAGGGGAGGGGAAGGGATAGGCGGCGGCCGCCGCGCTCTGCCCAAAGGTGGCGGCAAGGTGTGCCACCGTCGGGTCTTCTCCGTTTGCCCCACTGACAGGCTCCATGCCCGCCGCCTTAAAGAAGCCCTCGGTGGCCAGGGCGTCAAAGCCCGCGCCGGCGGGATAGGGCAGATCCAAAAGCCGCCCCACCTTGTCAAAGGCCTCGCCCATGGCATCGTCCATCGTCGAGCCGACGAGGCGGATGTCGGTGTAATCGCTGACCAGGTAAAAGGCGGTATGTCCCCCCGAGACCACAAAGGCAAGAAAGGGGGGCTTGGGCGGATCCTTATCAAGGTACGCGGCGGCGATGTGACCGCGGATATGGTCGACCTCCACCAGCGGGATGCCGTTGGCATAGGCCAGCGCCTTGGCAAAGTTCACCCCCACAAGCAGCGCCCCGATCAGCCCGGGGTGGCCGGTCACGGCAACGGCGCCGATATCGGCAAGCGAAACGCCCGCCTTTTCGAGGGCCTCATAGGTGATAGAGGAGATCACCTCGCTATGCGCGCGAGAGGCGATCTCGGGGACAACGCCGCCATACAGGCGGTGGGTCTCGGCTTGCGAGGCCACAATATCCGATAAGGCCACAAGGCGGTCACCCTCCGCACGGATGACGGCGGCGGCCGTTTCGTCACAGGAGCTTTCAATAGACAAAAGATACATCGGCATTTCCTCACAGACGGCAGGACATCACAAGGGCATCCTCGCTTGGGTTTTTGTAGTATTGCTTTCTCCGTCCCACGACGGTAAAGCCGTGCGCCGCATACAGTGCCTGCGCGGCGGCATTGCCCTCCCGCACCTCAAGAAAGCAGGCCTCGGCGCCCCCCTCCCTCAGGGTGGTCAGCAGGGTGGCCGTCAAGGCGCGGCCGGCACCGCATCGGCGGTGGGCAGGCAAAACGCCGACCCGCAAAAGCTCGCCCTCCGCAAGGAGGGAAAGGCCTAGCAGATAGCCGTAGGGCGTGCCGTCCTCTCCCACTGCAAGAAAGGAAAGGCCGGAGCCCGAGCCAAGATGTGAGGCAAGGGCACCCTCGCTCCAAGGGTCGGAAAAGCAGTCTGCCTCCAGCCGGAAAAGCAGGGAAAGATCCTGCGGTGTTGCGCGGCGTATGCGATAGGCCATGGCGGCAGTCTCCTTTTGTCGGCGATAAATTACCATAGTATATTATAATACAAAAGCGCGGCGGTGTCAAGCGGAAACTCTCCCTTCGGGGGGAAAGAAAAAGGAGAGAGCGCAGATCCTTCCTGCATGCTCTCTCCTATAGGAGGGCTTATCCCTCCGAGGTGGCGGTAGCCCCCTCTGCTTTTCCGCCGCTTCTTCTGCGGCGGCGTGGGCGGCGGTGCCGCTTGGCGGCGGCATCCTCCAGCTTTTTGCGGTAGGTCTCGCATTCGGCGGCGTCTGCCACCGTCAGCATCCGCCGCAGGCGGAAGGTGCCGTTGTGGTTCTGAAATACCTTCAGCGTTAAGAACAGGTCGCCGTCCTTTTCGCAGTGGCAAAGGATGCGATAGCGGTGCCCGCGCCCGTGCAGGATCTTACCGACGGCCGAAAGGGGTCTTTGGCAGATCGGGCAATTGCCGACAGCGGCCTCCTCCGACTTCAGGATGTCCTCTACCGCCTCGTACCCGTCCTCTCCGATATCGGCATCGCCGTAGGTCTTGTCAAATAAGTACTGCTCTCCCCGCTCTCCGTAGCTGCGCACACCGTCCGGGGTATCTAAGCGCATGGCCACCATGGCGGTAAAGTAGGCATCGTTGAGGGCGTCGTGGGCGGGCAGGGTCTGCTCTAACCCCAGCGCCTCCATGGCAAATTCCAGCGAGCGTTGCTTTTCGGCACCGCCCTCTCTTTGGCGGCTGTAGATGCGCTGCAGGTCATAGTCGCAATCCAGCCACTCCGAGGCGATCTTGTGTGCGGTCAGATTTTCGCGGAACATCGGCACGTCGTCCGGCCCCCAGGTGAGAAGCACAAAGTCCTTACCGCACCAGCGGCGAAAGCTTTCGGCCGCCTCGGGCAGGGGGGTGCCGCGGTCGAGCATATTCTGGGTAATGCCGGTCAGATCTCTGACGTGGCGATGTAGCTTGCAGAAAAATTTAGGCTTGACGATGATGCTGTAGCTACCGATGATCTGCATCTCCTCGTTCAGCTTGACAGCACCGATCTGGATGACTTCGCCGTGCAGGTGGGAGCCGATGCGCTTTTGCACGGCAAGGGCCTGCTGCATATAGGCCTGGTTCCACTCCAGATCCAGAGTAATATATTCCATGGCGCTCCTTGGTTTTAAAAGTCTCACTTACCTATTATAAAGGAAGTTGCCTCATTTGTCAATCCAAAAAACAGACAAAATCCCGCATTTTGGGAAAATTGCTTGACAAGAGAAAAATAATCCATATAATATATAGTAGTGTGTTATATTCTTTTTTAAGGAGATCCCCTATGGAAAATGCCGCCCTCTTGCCCGAGCTGTTTGGGACAATGGTATTTGGCGATGAGGCCATGCGCCGCACCCTCTCGCCCGAAATTTATGCCACCCTGCGTAAGACCACCGAAAACGGTGAGCCCCTGGGTGGGGACGTGGCCGATGCCGTCGCCGCCGCTATGCGTGATTGGGCGATGGAGCGCGGTGCCACGCATTTTACCCATTGGTTCCAGCCGATGACGGGGATCACCGCCGAAAAGCACGACAGCTTCCTTGAGCCCGCAGGGGAGGGGAAGATCCTGATGGAGTTTTCGGGTAAGACCCTGATCAAGGGGGAGCCGGACGCTTCCTCCTTCCCGAATGGAGGCCTGCGTGCGACCTTTGAGGCGCGCGGCTACACCGCCTGGGATCCGACCTCGCCCGCCTTCGTCAAGGAGGGTACCTTGTATATCCCGACGGTATTCTGCTCGTTCGGTGGGGCTGTCCTTGATAAAAAAACGCCGCTTCTGCGGTCGATGGACTGTGTGGCGCGTGCCACCTCCCGCCTTCTCCGTGTCCTGAGGCAGGAGGCCGCCGTTACCACCAGCGTGGGGGCAGAGCAGGAGTATTTTCTGATCCCGCATGAGCTGTTCCGCCGTCGCCGTGACCTGCGCCTTTGCGGCCGCACCCTGTTTGGCGCCCGCCCGCCCAAGGGGCAGGAGCTGGATGACCACTATTTCGGTGCGATCCGCCCCGAGGTCAAGGCCTACATGGATGACCTGGATGCCGAGCTTTGGCGTCTTGGCGTCATGGCAAAGACCGAGCATAACGAGGCCGCACCCGCCCAGCATGAGCTGGCCCCGGTGTATGCCTCCACCAATATCGGCTGTGACCATAACCAGCTGACGATGGAAATGATGAAGAAGGTGGCAAGCCGCCACGGCCTTGTATGCCTTCTGCACGAGAAGCCCTTTGCCGGTGTCAACGGCAGCGGTAAGCACAACAACTGGTCGATCGGCTCGCGGGATGGGGTCAACTTCCTGCGCCCCGGCAAGACCCCCGAGGAAATGATGCGCTTCCTCCTCTTCCTGGTGGCGGTTCTGGTAGCGGTTGACGAATATGCCGACCTCTTCCGTATCTCGGTGGCCTCGGCCTCCAACGACTGCCGCCTTGGCGGATACGAGGCACCGCCCGTCATCCTTTCGGTCTTCCTTGGGGATGAGCTGACGGGTGCTTTGGATGCCATTGCCGAGGGGCATATCGACTATACCAAGAAAAAGAAGTCCATGATGGATATCGGGGCGTCGGTCCTGCCGAAGATCCCGCGCGATACCTCCGACCGCAACCGTACCTCCCCCTTAGCCTTTACCGGTAACAAGTTTGAGTTCCGTATGCTTGGCTCGTCTGCCAACGTGGCAGGCCCTAACATCATCCTGAATACCGCCGTCGCCGAGATCCTTGACCGCTTCGCCGAAGAGCTGGAGGGTGCAACCGATCTGAACACCGCGATCGGTGAGCTGATCGGCCGTGCCTACCGTGAGCATCGCCGCATCGTCTTCAATGGCAACGGCTACTCGGAGGAGTGGCGGCAGGAGGCCATGGCACGCGGCCTTTCCGAGCGCCGCACCACCCCCGAGGCGGTGTCGCACTATTTGGACGAGAAGAACGTGGCTCTCTTTGCCAAGCACGGCATCTTCACAGCGGAGGAGCTTACCTCGCGTACCGAGATCCTGTATGAGAACTACGTCAAAACGGTTCATATCGAGGCCATGACCATGGGTGACATGGTACGCCGCGAGATCGCACCTGCGGTCGTCTCCTACACCGGCACGCTGGCCGAGGTTGCCGCCAAGAAGGCGGCCATCGGCATCCCCGCCGAGCATGAGAAGGAAAAATGCGCCCTTCTTTCTGCCCATCTTGCCAAGGCAAGCCGCCTGGGGGCGGAGCTTGAGCAGCTGGCGGCCAAGTCTGCCGCCATCAGCGCCTTGCCCGAGGCCGCCCGCGCCTTTGCCGAGCAGGTCCTGCCCTGCATGGCCGAGCTGCGCGCCACCGTGGACGCGATGGAGGAGCAGATGCCCGACACCGCCTGGCCCTATCCCTCCTATACCGATATGCTCTTCTATTGAGTAAAAGTAAAAAGCTACCTTGCTTCACGCAGGGTAGCTATTTTATCAGATCTCTCTACGATATTACCGTCGCCCGGCTGCTATGGTGATAGGCCGGCATTGACTTTTTCCGCGGTGCATGCTATACTGGTCTTGACCTGTTGATCATTTCTTGCACAAGGAGAGCTCTTATGGCTAATCATGTATTACATTGGGAGAAGCTGAGGGAAGAGGAATTTGAAGGCGCGATCGAACGCTCGGGCGGGCTTTGCGTCATTCCGATCGGCTGTATCGAAAAGCACGGGCAGCATCTGCCCTCGGGCTGTGATTCGCTTCACGGCTCGGCTGTGGTGATGCGTGCCGCCGCCGAGGCAGACGTGACGGTCTTTCCGGTGACGATGTGGCTTGGCAACGTGCTGGGCGCACACGCGGTAGAGGATCCGGGCGCCACGCACCGCCGCGGCTTTATCGACATCAGCCCGACCACCCAGCTGACCGTGATGCGTGAGCTGTGCGACGAGATCGCGCGTAACGGCTACCGTAAGATCCTTTTCTGTAATTCGCACGGTGGCAACAGACCCATGATGGAATTTTTCCTTACCACCCAGAATTATGAGAAGAGAAGCTATGCCACCATGTCAACGGCGGCCTACGATTGGGCCTCTATTATGCCTGCGGCGGTGCTTGCCACCTATGAGCGCGAGCCCGAGTTTCTTTCCATGCTCACGCCCGAGGATATCCGGACCCTTAGGCACTATGCCGAAAACGGTACCGGCGGCAGCCACGGTGATTTTGTGGAAACCGCCCTCCTTTACGGCACCCATCCCGACCTTGTAGAGCCCTCGCGCTTTGACGCCGTGGACGGTGTTTCGACCGGCCGTGCCGACTATCTCGGCAAGGCGGGGGTAAGGTGCAGTAAGGCATGGTCGATCAACCAGCCGAACTGCCTGCACGGCTATGCCCCCATCGGCTGTACAAGGACGATAGGCGATGCTGTCGTTAAGATCGCGGTGCGCCGCCTTGCGGGGATCATGCAGATGCTGAAGCAGGACGAGAACTGCGTCCGCTTCCAGGCTGAGGGTCTGCTTTGAGACGGTAGGATATCAGCAAAAAGAAAGGGGTAGCAGGATGGATTCCTCCTCTGTGAACGTCCTTTGGTGCATGGATATGCTCCACAGAAAGGGGCGCGGAACCACAAAGCACAGCCACGAGTTCTATCACTATATCTACGTACGGGAGGGGAGCGGGCACGCGGTGATCGACGGCCGCGCCTTTGCCCTTGTGCCCCATAGCGTTTACGTCTTCAACCCTTCTGTTACGCATGAGTTTGTGGCAGAGGAGGGGCTGCGCCTTTACGAGTTCAAGTTTGAGGTGACCGACCGCGAGCTTGCGGAGGCGCTTTCTCGTCTTTCCCCGGTCATTCCTGCCGATCATACCGAGGTCGAGCGGATCCTTACGACGCTTTTGGGCGAGACCGATGAGGACGATGCCTGGAGCTGCGCCTACCGTAGGGCCTTGCTGTTTGAGCTTCTTCTTTCGCTTTTGCGGCAAAACCAGCGGCAAAGTGAAAACGGGCGCGATTGCCATGTGATGTTTGCCGTTTTGCGGTATATGCGCCTGCATTATGGGGAGGAGCTTGGAAACGAGGCGCTGGCGGCGATGCTGCATATGGAAAAGACCTACTTTATCAAGCAGTTCAAGCGGCACTTTTCGATCCCCCCCATGCGGTATCTGATGACCCTGCGGATGGAGCGCGCCGCCGACATGATGGCAAACACGGATATGAGCGTTTCCAAGGTGGCCGAGCGCTGCGGCTTTAAAAGCATCCACCATTTCAGCAACGCCTTTAAGCGGCATTGGGGGAAAAGCCCTCTTTCATATCGTGAAAAACGCACGAAAGAATAAAAAAAAGACACTTTTTTGCAAATACTTTTCTCTGAATATCGGTTAAAATAGAGAAAAAGAAAACTTTTTTGCAAAGGAGTGTTTTTTTATGGCCGCAAAAGAAAAAGGATATATCCGCACGGTTCAGATCGGCGATGAGGAGTTTGAAAAGTACACCCGCTTTTGTAACGAGCCGCACAATATGGAGTATCTTCTGAAAAGGGCAGAGCTTATGGGCTTTGATAATGAGATCATGATCTCTCCCGGGGCGCTTGTCAACGTGCCGATCGAAAAGGTTGGCAGAAAGGTGCTCTTCTCGTTTTTCTGCTACGTCAACGGTGACGTGACCATCGGGGACAACGTCCTCATCGGGCCGCACTGCTCGGTGACGGCGGGCGACCATAAATTCGACCCCAAGACCCGTGCCTTCAACACCCTGCGCAACAACAACGATTTTGACGTGAGCATCGTCATTGGCGAGGGTAGCTGGCTTGCCCACGCCGTTACCGTCACGTCGGGGGTACGCATCGGCAAGGGCAATCTTATCTGCGCCGGCGCGGTGGTGACCAAAAGCACGCCGGACTTTGCGATCATGGCGGGCATCCCCGCCCGCCAGGTCGGCGAGATCAACCCCGAGACGGGCGAGTATATATGGTATTCGAAAAGAGCCAAAAAGGAGCATGAGAATGGAACGATTTGATCAGACCCGCGTAAGCCCCAGCGCGATCAGGTTGCGGTCAAGATAGCGGCGGATGTAGTTGGTATAGATGCGCGGCTGAAGATGGATATAGCCCTGCTCTCCAAGCTGAAAGGAGGGGTCGTAGGGCGGCAGGGGCAGGCCGTCCTTGTGGGC
>JAGBZZ010000161.1 GCA_017652965.1 Clostridia bacterium
AATACGGTGTTACCACCCACATCACCCACAGGGCATTATTGCCGTCCACCCAAAGCTCAACGTCGATCTTCCGCAGTCTTTTTTCCTTGTCCGCCCCGACCGTCAGGATCGGTGCCGACCAGCTTTCCCCGCGGTCATCGCTCATAATAAGCACGTTGTAGTTATGGATGCAGGGCTCAAGGAGGCCGCCCGTAAACCACCCCGCAAAAAGGCGGCCGCCGCGCGTGACTGCCACCGTGGGGCACCCCTGCCAGGCGCGGTGCGCCTCGCCGACGCTCTCATCGGGTGAAAGATCGATATACGGGAAGTCCTCGGGATTCCAGCCGTTACAAAAATTCTGCATTTCTGATATCCTTTGCCCCCTTTTTCAGCATATTGATCTCACTGCCGTAGCTGACCATCGAGCAGCCCGACAGCAGTGCGTGGCGAATCAGATCCTTATCGGTCGTGATAATGCCGCAGGGCTTCCCGACCGTGAGGCAGGCGCGGCAGATGACCGAGATCAGCCGCTTGATCGTTTCGTTATCCCCCATACAGCCGTAATCGCAGGAAAGGTCGTTCGGGCCGATGAAGATGCCCTCAACCTCGGGCACCGAAGCGATCTCGAGGGCGTTTTCCACACCCGCGCGGGTTTCGATCTGCGCGTACAGCTTCATGCGGCGATTGGCCGTGCGCATATATTCGGTAAGGTCGGCAACGCCGTAGCCCGTATGCGCCCTCGTGGTGGAAATGCCGCGCTTTCCGTCAGGGGCGTACTTGGCGTACTCCACCACCCTCTCGATGTCCTCCTTTTTGTTGGTCATCGGCAGAAGGAAGCCGCTGACACCGCCGTCGGCAAGCTTGGTGATCATCGCCCTGTCGTTATTCGGCAGTCGGACGATGGCCTGCATCTCGGCGGCGCGCGCGTTCATTGCAAGGGCGGTCACGGTCTTGTTTTCAAAGCTCCCGTGCTCGTTATCGATGATAAAAAAGTCGAGCCCCGCCGTTTTCATAACGAACGGGAAATTGACGAATTCGACCTCGGAGAGCATCGTGCCGCGGCGGGGATACGCCCCGTCGGCGATCCGCTTCAGCCCCTCGTTTCCAAGATTTTGGGAGCAAAGCTCTGCCTCGTAGCCGAGCGCGGAAAGCTCGGCTACAAGAAGCGCGTAGTTATCCTCGGCACCGCCACCGCCAAAGAGAATGCGGCGCACACCGCGGTACGCCTCTGCCATCTCGCGGATGCGCGAAACCATCGCCGCCGTATCCCTGCCCGAAAGGCCCGAAAGGGTAACAACGCGCCTCCCCTTGACAAAGTACGGGCGGTATTCAACGCCGTCAAGGTGCGCATCCTTCGCATCGGTCAGGACCGACAGCTGTGCCGCCGTGCCGATATTGAGCACCGCCTCCCCCTCGAGCGCTCCCGCACCGAGGAAGCTTACCTGGTGGTCGCCCATCGGGGGATATATCGCCATCCCCTTATAGCTGCCGCAGGGGGCGATCTCCCGTGCCGCCACGGGGAGCGCAAGCCCCTCGAACGGACTGTCGGCCGCGCCGCTGTCGGCAAGGAAAAGGCCGGCGGCGCAGGCATCGGTGATATGCGTGATATTCCTGCCTGTCAAAAGATACGCAAGGTAGGAGCCGAGCGTGAAGAATTCCCGCCCGACAAGTGCAGGATAGGTCATAAGCGAGGCGCGCGGCAGATTGGCCTTCATCACCGTGCCATTTTCGTAAAGATCGCGCTTTTCGCTACCCTCGGCAACGGCAAGGCCGCGCCTATCCTTCCAGGAAATATAATTTGAGAATTCGCCCCCGTGCTTCAAAAGATACCCGTGCATCTGCACCGAGATAAAGGCGGCGGTGCATTCCCTTTCTGCCGCCTCGTCCACAATGCGCAAAAAGGCCTCGTCAAGCAATGCACGGTCCACCTCATAGCGGACACCGTCGTCAACGAGGGGCTTCGGGAAGGGCACCGCGTATATCTCGCTGTTTGCCCTTTTGCCGTTATCGTAAAAGGAGTATTTTATAAAGCTACTCCCAACGTCCAACAATAAAAATTCCATAAACTACCTCCGTTTTACTCATTATACATCATAAAAACGACAATTTGTATTGCGATTTTAGCATACTATATTGCAATTTGTGCATTCATTTATTATAATAAGAATAGAATAATTATAACGGAGCGGTACATGGATAACACCTTTGCAAGCATTATACAGACCTCGGATATCAAATACAAGCACGCCAAGGGGATGCGCGACGTTTACGGCAAGGAGTTCCACCACTTTCACGAGCTTTTCCTTTTTATCGGCGGGAGCGCGATTTTCAGAACCGAGCATACCGACGTTGAGCTGCAGCCCTACACGCTGATCGTGATCCCCGCAAACACCTTTCACTATTTCCACGTGAACGGGAGCGAGGCCGACTATGAGCGGTACGTGTTCAACTTTTACAACATCGCGGAAATGGATCTGATCTGCCAGAAGATGAACGGTGTCAGCATTATTTCCTCGCTCCCCGACAGCATCGTCAGGGATTTCACCTCGCTCGACGATCCCAAATATACAGAGGCCGAAAAAAGTCTTTTGGTACGGGCCAAGCTCCTTTCGATATTGATCGAGCTTGGACACCTGATCCCAAACGAGGAGCAAACCTCCTCAAGCTTCAGCGCGATCACAACCAACTGCCTGCATTATATCAACAAAAACATTTTCTCTGCCCTGTCGGTCACGCGGCTTTCGGAAGAGCTGAAATACTCGAGATCAAGCATCATGCACGCCTTCAAGACCGATCTTGGCATACCGCTTTACAAATTCATCATTGAAAAAAAGCTGCTCTACGCCCACAAGGATATCAGGGCGGGGCTGTCGGCAACCGAGGCCGCCCAAAAATACGGCTTTTCGGATTATTCCTGCTTTTATCGAGGTTATAAAAAGTTCTTTGGCTCCGCTCCCTCTTCCAAATCCTCTAAATGGTAATTTGCTAAACAACATAAAAAAACTGCCTCAAATGCGACATTGCAGAGCATCTGAGGCAGTTTTCTCATTTCGCTATAGTGAAAGAAATGCACTTGCACTGTTTAAGCGATAACAATCAGTAACGTGTCACCAAGCAATACAACGGTCATACGTTAAGTACCTTTGCATCTCATAGGTTGCAAAATCTCCGTTGTTTTTCTTCTTTCTCACGCTTCGTCAGCAATCCTCTGAATTTCAAGCGTCTTACGCTGGACGCCAATTGCCTCGGCGGTAGACATCAAGGTAGATTTCCCTTCAATATCATCAAGGAAGGCATCAAGCACGTTTCCGTAAGGAGCTATGGCCGGCACGACAGTAGGCGCTTCGGCATCGGCGGCGCAAAGTGTCACACCGTCTGAATTATAGTTAAAGGAAACCATACCGCGCTCGCCCCAAATATGGAACTCCCAATAGTAAGGATAGGAATAGCCCATTTTGTTAGGAGCAGAATATGACACATCTGCCAAAACGCCTGCTCCACCCGAAAGCGTAAGCATCATCTGGCCGCAATCACGGAAATGCGGTACCTCTGTCGCATACGCATTATAGGTGCGTGCAGCGTTAATTTTTTCCACCGTATTGCCGGTCAAATACGTGAGAAGATCAATACCGTGGATAGCGATATCGTTGATTACGCCTCCGTGTTTCCCTTCTTCAAAATACCATCCCGGTCGGGTGCCATACTGCAAGGGGTGTTGACCACCAAACTGGACATTATGAATCCCACCAATCGTTCCGTCTGCAATCAGCTGCTTGGCAGTCAATATATTCTTGTGATAGCGGAGGTCAAGCATAATGCCAACCGAAAGCCCTTTTTCCTTTGCCAAACGCTCGATTTCATCAAGCTCGTCAAGCGAGGTACAAAGCGGCTTATCCGCAATCACGTGTTTACCCGCCTTCAGGGCAGCGATAGCCTGGGCTCCACGGATTCCGTAATAGTCACCAAGGGCAACCGCATCCACTGTTTTATCTGCAAAAATATCTTCTACCGAGGAATACGGGAAGCTCATCCCCTGATTTTTTTCAGCCGCATCACGTGCGTTTGTGTCCGTCTCGTATGCGCCCGCGAACTCTACGCGATCGCTTTCCTTAATCAGCTGATACAGCGAAAAAATATGAGCGTGACGGCAACCGATAATAGCAATTTTCATGATTTTTTCCATTTCAGTATATATTGTATCCACTACCTCTTCTTCTCTCATTAAGCTTAAAAAAAAGGGGCAAGATCAGATCTCGTAGCCTCTGACGGCTTCTTCCTCGCCGCTTTCGATAGCGCGGATGATGGCGTCAATGACAAACACGGGGGCAATGAAATCCTCATAGCTGACCTGTTGCTCGCCGCCCGCAAGGAGCGAGGCGAAGAGGTCAAGCTCGATCGGGAACCAGACAGCCCCGCGCGAGGTCACGTCGCAGGCGTTCGTCTTTGTCTCGGCAAAGCGCGAGACAAAGTACTGCCAGCTCTTCTGCGAGAACTGACCCATGACGTCATAGTCCTCATAGCGGAACAGCACCTCGGTCTGCTTCTCCTTGGTAAGGGCGCGGACAGACTTCGGATAACGGCCGAAGATCTCGCCGATCATCTCCACAAGATGCTGAGAATAGAACCAGAAGCCACCGTAGGCGGGGTCGGGATCCAGGGGGGCACGGACAACGCCGCCCACCGTCTTTCCTCCAACCTCGGCGCGTGCCTCCTCGGCTACGGCCTGCACCTCGGGTGCGATACGAAGCGACGAGCCCCCCGTCACGCGGACGCCCGCAGCGCGAAGCTCGCGCATAAAGGTCACGGCCTCGTCGGCATCGGCGGTGATGGGCTTGTCGATAAACATCGGCACGCCCGAGGGGATGTAGGGCTTGGCATACTCATAGTGCTTGGCACCGTGACGGGCGGTGATGATCACGCCGTCCACCTGGCCGACGGCGGCATCGTAGGACGCCATGACCGGCACGCCAAACTCGGTGTTCAGCTTTTCCGCGGCCTCAGCCTCTTCACTGTAAACGCCGATCACCTTGATGTCGGCAAAGCGCTCCTCGGTCGTCAGAAAAGAGAGGAATTTTGTGGCATGCGAGTTCTCGCAGCCGAGAATGACGATCTTTTTCATAGGGCGAACCTCAGAACTTGACGTCGAGGCGGTTCTCCTCGTAGGCGGCGGCGATCATACCGATGACGTCGGTCGCCATCTCGGGCGTGACGGTCATGGGTGTGCCCTCGGTGATGCGGTAGTACAGCTGGCGGTAGAGGGTCTGCTTGCCGACGTCGAAGGCAGAGCCGTTGTGCTTGCCCTCCTCGGTATGCTTGACAAGATCCTCCTTGCAGTAGATGGGGTTCCCCTCCTCATCGCGAAGCGACCCTTCAATGACAGGGCGCTCGGGGTTCTCGCCGTCCACGATCCAGGTCATGTTGTACTGGGCAATGGTGGTCTTGAGGGTACCGCGCGAGCCCTGGACCTTCAGCGTGAAGGGGGAGTAGGCGTCAAGCGAGGAGATCTCCACGTCCACAACCGGCTTGCCGGGGGCAGTGAGGATCAGCTTGGCGTAGTCGTCACCGTCGCCGCTGGTCAGACCGCGGTCAAGGCGGGAGAAGGCAAGGCGGGTCTCTTTGTCAAAGTCAAGGAAGCCGAGGGCAAGGCCTACGGGGTGCGGGCCGGTGTTGTAAAGGCCGCCGGCACACTTCTTCTGCAGGGTCTGCCAGTCCCAACGGCGGGAAAATCCGTTGAAGCAGATCGAGACCTGCTTGATATCGCCCAGCTGGCCGCTCTCGGCAACAGCCTTGGCGTGGGTGTAATAGGGGGCAAAGAAGGACTGCTGGAAGACGGCAAGCACAACGCCCTTTTCTTTGGCCACACGGATCTGATGCTCGCACTCGTAGCGGGTACGGCCGAAGGGCTTCTCGGTCAGCACGTTATACCCGTGCTCGAGAAAATCCAGGGTGATGGGGTAGTGCAGATCCGAATAGGTCGCGTTGACCACGAGGTCGATGTCGTCAAAGGCGAACAGCTCGTGATAGTCGGCGAAGGTCTTGACACCCTCAAAATCGCGCTCGGCGCCGGCGCGGCGCCCGGCATCCGCATCCACGATGTACTTTACCGTGTAGAACTCGTTTGCATCCGAAAGGAAGTAGTGACCGTGGATGTTACGGCCGCTTCTGCCTTGCCCAAGAATGGCAACATTCAGCTTTTTCATGGAACTTTCTCCTTTATATAATTTTAAAAAGATTACCTTATTCAACGTCCCGCCGTGCGAGAAGCGCGGCAGTCAGGGTCTCGCCCTCACCGCGGCGGCGGGGGCGGTCGGGGATGGTCTGCTCCACGACCACGGGGGTCGAAAGCGGGAAGAGGGTACAGCTTTTGAGGTTTTCGATCGCCTCAATGGTCTTCTTCCGCACAAGGGCGCGGGCCTTTGCGGGGGAGAGTAGCACTGCCTTGTCAAAATCAAGACCGCGCTTGACCTCACAGGTCGTCACGTGCGGGAGGAAATGCTTGGCCTCGGCGCAGGCCTTGTCGTCGCCCGACACCATAATGATCGGCTTGCCGTACTGCTCGGTCGCAAGGGCGGCGTCGATCGCGATCTCGCCGAACTCCACACCGTTTACATAGTAGTGATTGTCAAGATCCATCGTATGCGAGATCACGGCCTCCTTGACCCCTGCCATCGCGTGGTAGCCAAGCAGGATCACGCCGTCGCAGTCGTCAAGACCGCGGAAGCGTACAAGGTAGCCCGCCCCACCCTTGACGATATAGTCAACGGCAGGCGAAAGCTCCTCCCAACGGATAAAGGTACCGTTGTTGTGGGCATCACGGACGTAGACCTTGTCTGCCCCTGCCTCCTTGCAGGCCTCGGCGCAGGCGTTGACCTCGGCGGTGATATAATCCCGCCCCTCCGCAAAGTAGAGGCCGTCCTTCTTGGTCTGCTCGCGGGTGTAGATCCCGCTGATGCCTTCGATATCCACCATAATGTAAATGTTCATTCTGCTGTCTCCTTTTTGACGTACTTCTGATTGGTCAGCGCTTCGTAAAGCGTCTCTCCTTCGCCCACACGGTCATCACACGAGGGGCCGGTGTGCAGGAGAGAGACGGGCGAGGGGGCGGTAAAGACCTTGGCCGCGGCGGCGTTTTTTATCGCCTCGGCAGTCTTCTCACGGAGAAGTGCCTCCGCCCTTGCAGGGGAAAGAAGCAGCCCCTTTTCAAAGTCAAGCCCCTCCTTGACAGCACAGGTGGTGACCCAGGGGAGAAAGCGCTTTGCCTCGGCGCAGGCCTTATCGTCCCCCGTCACCAGAATGATCGGCGTTCCGCACAGGGCGGCGTCGATGGCGATCTCGCCGTATTCCTCGCCGTTGACGTAGTAGTGATGGCCGCCGTCCATCGTGTGGGAGAGGATCGCCCCCTCGGTTCCCGTCATGGCGTGATAGCCAAGCAGGATCGCCACGTCGCAGTTTTCGATCTCCGCGTGACGCACGCGGTAGGCGGCAGCGCCCTTGACAATGTAATCGACGGCGGGCGAAAGCTTCTCCCAGCGGATATAGCTTCCGTCATCGTGCATATCGCGCACGTAGACCGTCTCCACCCCCGCCTCCTTGCAGGCCTCGGCGCAGATGTTGACGTCGCGGGTCATAAAGTCACGGCTGTCGCTGGCGTAAAGCCGCCCCGTGACGTTTTGCTGGCGATCGTAAAGGCCGCCAACGCCTTCACTGTCTACCATGATATAAACGTTCATACATATCCCTCCTATTTGCTACAAAAGGAAAGTATTCTTTACACTCTGATCTGTACGTTCTCGTAGGGGATCATTCCGGTGGCCACGGCATCGCCCGCCAGCACCGAAAGGGCAAACTCCACGCACTTTTCCGAGGTGTAGCCAAGGATAAAGCGGTCGCAGCGCGGCACGTCGTCCATGACGTGCGGATTGCCGAAGTGCAGGATAGCCGATATGCGGTTGGTGGACTGCAAGGCACGCATGACGGCCAGCACACGCTCGGTCAGGCAGTCCCGCCCGAGGTAGGCCTGGGCGCGGTGGCTTGTGATGTAGATCACGTCGTCATAAGGGATCTGCTTGTCGAAAAGACGGATGTTGTCGCCGGCGGTCGGGTATTCGTTCAGGAGGGTGCAATCCGAATTCGGGAATTTCTCAAGGATCATATCCCGTATGCGAAGGGGATAGAACCACTCGTTGGCAAAGGGAACGGCACCGGCAAGCTCCTGCTCGTTATGGACGTTGCGCTCGGAGAGGATCACGAAAAGATGGCGGCCGTCCTTCGGGATGGCATGCGGCACACCGTCCGCATAATGGGCGGAAACGCAATCACGGGTAACGGCCTCAAAGCGGGCAAGATCCTCCTCGGTCAGCTCGCACTGCACGTCGGAAAGCAGGTTGACCTTGTGCTGGGCGGCAAGGACACGGCGCACCGAGGCGTCTAACTGCTCCTCGGTAAAAAGTCCCTTTTCAAAGCCGTTCTTCAGATACGCAAAGCCGGTCTCGCAGGAGACGTCCCAGGGCAGGGCAAAATCGTTGCCCGCCGCAATGCACATCCCGTTCGGCGCTTCCTTACCGTATTTCAGGGCGACCCCCATCATCGAGAGGGCGTCGGTCATCGAGATGCCGTCAAAGCCACGGTCACGCAGAAGATCCATCACCTTCTTCGAAAGGCTGGCGGGGCGGTCGGGGTCGATAGCGGTGATCACGTTGTGGCCGGGCATAATGCCGTCAAGCAGCCCCTCCTCCAAAAGGCGCAGATAGGGGCGAAGGTTGATGCTTTCCAGCTCCTCGGGGGTGCGGTCGTTACGCCCCTCCTGCATATGGGTGTCTACCCATACCTCACCGGGGCCGGGGTAATGCTTGACCATCGAAAGGACACCGGCATCGTGCATGCCGCGCACGATGGCCACTGCCATCCGTGCGACCCCCTCGGGATCACTGCCGATGTGGCGCATATTGACATTGGAGATATCCACAACCGGAGAGTTGACAACGTTCACACCGATCGCACGCCAGTCGTGCCCCAGTATCTTACCGAAGGTGTAGGCGGCCTTCTCGTCATAGCCGGATGCCCCCAGCGCCCGTACAGAGGGATAGACGTGCGGCTCGATCCCTGCTTCGTTTCCCGTTACGGTCAGGATCGGATAATCGGCGGTCTCGTGTACCAGCTTCAAAAATTCCTCACGGCGCTTTGTCCCAACGTACACAGCACCAAGGCGATGCTCGCGGATCATGTTGAGAATACGGGCGATCCCCTCGTCGGTCGCTTCGGCGCTCAGGTTGGTGCAAAGCACCATACCAAGCTTCTGGTCAAGGGTCAGTTCCTCTAGTATAAGCTCCTTTTTCATAGGCTTGCTCCTCTCTTTGATTATACCTTCGCGGTGAAATCGCCGTACGGGACAGTGCCGACAGCCTCATAGTCGCCGCGCAGGATGTGCAGGGCATGCTCCACGCACTTGTTGGAGGTATACCCGAGGATCACGCGGTCACAGCGCGGCACCTCGTCGATCATGTGCGGGTTGCCGAAGTGCAGGATGGCCGAGACACGGTTGGTGGACTGCAGTGAGCGCATCACGCTTAGGATCCGCTCGGGCAGGCAATCCCTGCCGACGTAGGCCTGGCTGCGGTGGTTGATGAGATACACAACACTGTCGTAGCCTAACTGCTTGTCAAAGAATTTCATATTGTAGGTGCCGGAGGGGAACTCGGGCAGGAAGATGCATTCCGAATTCGGGAACAGCTCCTTGACTGTTTCCTCGGCCTCCAGGGGTTTAAACCACTCGTTTAAGAAGGGCACCTCGTTCTTTTCGGTCGTGCCCTTATCGTTGGCATGCTCGCTCAGGATCACAAAGAGGTGCTTGCCGTCCCTCGGGATGGCTTTTTCGACCCCCTCGGCGTAATGACCCGAGATGCAGTCCCTGGCGATGCGGTGATAGTTTTCGATATCCCGCTCGGTAAGGCGGGGCTCGATCTCACTGAAGAGGTTGACCTTGTGCTGGGCGGCCAGCACGCGGCGCACGGCGGCGTTCAGCTGCTCCTCGGTAAAGATGCCCTTTTCGTATCCATCCTTCAGGAGCCTGTGGCCAACGTCGCAGGGGACGTCCCACGGCAGGGCGAAATCGTTGCCTGCGGCGATCGAGAGGGGCGTCGGCATTTCCTTGCCGTACTTCAAGACAATGCCCATCATATTGAGGGCATCGGTCATCGAAACCCCCTCCCAGCCACGGTCACGGAGAATATCCATCACCTTCTTCGAGATCGAGGAGGGATGGTCGGGATCGATCGCCACGGTCACGCGGTGCCCGGGCATGATGCCGTCGAGCAGCCCCTCCTCCATAAGACGGAAGTAGGGAAGCAGGTCGTAGGAAAGAAGCTCCTCAAACGGGCGATCGTTGCGTCCCTCCTGCATGTGAGAGTCGATAGACGAGTCACCGGGCCCCGGGTAATGCTTGGCGATCGAAAGCACGCCCATCTCGTGCATGCCGCGGGTGGCGGCCACGGCACAGCGTGCCACCCCTTCTGCATCGTTGCCGATGTGGCGGATGTTGACGTTGGAAAGGTCGACAACAAAGGTGTTGGCGGTGTTCAGCCCGGTCATGCGCAGGTCATAGGCCAGCATCTTGCCCCAGGTGTAGGCCAGCTCCTCGCTGTACCCGGTCGCCCCCAGCGAGCGGATCGAGGGGAAGGGATAGCGCGGGCCGCCCTGCTCACCGCTGGATACCGTCAGGATCGGGTAGTCGGCGGCGGCATCGACCATGGCGGCATGCTCCTCTCGCTTGGCACGGCCGAAGTAAACGGCGCCGATCTTATGCTCACGGATCATCTTCATGAGGTTTTCGGGATCCTTTTCCGCGACGATGTTGGCACAAAGAAGCATGCCGATCTTCTGGTCAAGGGTCAGCTCCTCAAATACAAGCTCCTTTTTCATAAGTATCTCCTTGTCTTACTGCTTCAGCTTAACGTTGCGGTAGGGGATGGTGCCGGTAGCCACGGCCTCACCCGCCAGGACGCGCAGGCCGTATTCGACACACTCCTCGGCGGTATACCCGAGGATAAAGCGGTCACAGCGCGGCACGTCGTCCATCACGTGCGGGTTGCCGAAGTGCAGGATGGCCGAGATGCGGTTGGTGGATTGCAAAGCACGCATAACGGCAAGGACGCGCTCGGTCAGGCAGTCACGCCCCAGGTAGGCCTGCATCCGGTGGCTGGTGACGTAGATCACGCTGTCGTAGGCAAGCTGCTTATCGAACAGCTTGATGTTGATGTTGGCGGTCGGATACTCGGGCAGGAAGGTGCAATCCGAATTCGGGAAAAGCGCCTTGACCATATCCTGCACGCGGTGGGGATAGAACCACTCGTTGGCAAAGGGTGGGGCATCGGGTGCGGGGATGTCCTCCTTCAGCTCGCGCTCACTGAGGATCACAAAGAGGTGGTGCCCGTCCTTCGGGATGGCCTTCTCGACCCCTTCTGCGTAGTGGGCAGAAACACAGCCGCTCGGAATCGCGGCAAAGGCATCGAAATCCTTCTTTTCGGGGGCGGTGCCGGCATCGTAAAGGAGATTGGCCTTGTGCTGGGCAAGCAGGACGTGGCGGACAGCCGTATCAAGATCCTCATCGCTGAAGAGCCCCTTCTCGTACCCTTCCTTCAGATACTCGTACCCGACCTCGCAGGAGACGTTCCACGGCAGGGCAAGGTCACTGCCTGCGGCAATGCACATGCCGGAGGGGTCACGCTGGCCGTACTTCAGGACAACCCCCATCATCGAGAGGGCGTCGGTCAGGGATACGCCGTCCCAGCCGCGGTCACGCAGAAGACCCATGACCTTTTTGGAAAGCGAGGCGA
>JAGBZZ010000162.1 GCA_017652965.1 Clostridia bacterium
CCCAAAGGGCGTTTATCCATCTTTCCACCCCGAAAAGCAGGCCAAGCTCCTCGCTCCCGTTCAAGAGATCCGAAAAAAGGCCGGCAAAAAGATCCGGCTCGGCACGCAGATACGCGGCGGCACTGCGGATCTCCATGACAAGGCGCCGCACGGCAAGGGTAGCCATTCCCCCCACAAGCAAAAGCGCCCCCAGCGTTGTCAGGGCAGCTACCGCACGCAGGGGCAGATGCAGGCGCTTTCCCAGCCATACGGCCACCGGCCGCAGAAGGAGCGCCAGCCCCCAGGAAAGCAAAAACGGCAAAAGAACCGGCAAAAGGTAGCGCACCAAAAGATAAAGCGCACCCCCGCCAAGCGCAGCACAGATCAAAATAGCCGCAAGCTTTTTATAATCGAGCAAAAGACCCTTCATACACAACCCTCCGTGATACCGTTAGTATATTCGGAATGCGGCGGGATTATTTTAAATTTAAAAAGGAGATGCTTATATGGTTACTATCGAAATGGAAAACGGGAAAAAGATCAAGATCGAGCTTTATCCCGACGTTGCCCCCGAAACCGTTAAAAATTTCGAGGAGCTGGTCGGGCGCGGCTTTTACGACGGCCTGATCTTCCACCGTGTGATCCCCGGCTTTATGATCCAGGGTGGCGACCCCGAGGGCACCGGCATGGGTGGCTCTGACAAGCGCATCCGCGGTGAGTTTGCCGCCAACGGCCATCCGAACCCCCTGAAGCACACCCGCGGTGTCATCTCGATGGCGCGCTCGCAGAATCCGAACTCGGCCTCCTCGCAGTTCTTTATCATGCACGCCGATGCCCCGCATCTTGACGGGCAGTACGCTGCCTTCGGCAAGGTGATCGAGGGGATGGATGCCGTCGATGAGATCGCCGCCGTGGCTACCGACTTCCGCGATCGCCCGCGCATGGATATGCGGATGGCCAAGGTCACCCTGGACTGACGGCCGACAAAAAAAGAGCAAGCATACAGGATATCCTACCCTGCGTGCCTGCTCTTTTTCCTTTATACGGGATACCTTCCCCCCCGCTATTCCTTCGACGGAGAGACACCAAACGCCCGCTTATAAGCCCGCCAGAAGGCGGTGTAGTCCCCAAACCCGCAGGAGAAGCAAACCTCGCTTGGCCGGCGCCCAAGACGGACAAGGCTTTGCGCCGCAACCAGGCGCTTATCGGTCACGTACTTTTTGGGGGTGGTCTTCAGCTCTGTGCGAAAAAGCCGAAAGAGGTAGGACTCGGTCACGTGCAGTGCCCCTGCCACCTCCCCCACGTCCTGCAGGGTAAAGAGGTTATCGCGGATGTAGGCCAGCGCACGGGAAAGGGTGGGATGCAGGGTGGAATAGGGGCGCTCGCCGTCGGGGGACAGGAGTGAAAGATCAAAGAAAAGCTGAAAAAGCAAATGCCCGGCAGCAGACGCAAAGGCGGCATCCGAAAGGCGGGCGCGGTAGTCCTGCATCTTTGGGAAGAGTGCCGCTGTCATCGGCTCGGAGGCAAGGCTGACCACCTCAAAGCGGTCGAGGACGGCCGACACCAGGTCGGGGTCAAGGTCGGCAAGGTCAAAAAGAATATTGTATCTCTCGTACTCCTTATCCGAGGAAAAGACGATATCGTGATAGGTCTGGGGGCGCACAAGGATCAGGTCACCCTTAGCCAGGCGGTATTTGCGATCCTCCACGATATGCTCGGCATCTCCCCGCACAAAATAGATCAGCTCGCAAAGGTTATGCGTATGCGAGCCGCCGGTTTCGGCGCGGTCGGGGACCGAGGTCTTGTGGCGGTAAAAAAAGCGGGGAGAGCTGTAGGAAAGCGCGCTCATAGTTTTTCGCTCCTTAGTTCACATTTTGCAATGTATTTGGCTAGAATTTGTTATTCCATTACACTTGGTAGGGATTTATAATAAGAATAGAAATCACGAAAGGGGTTAGCTATGGAAAAATTAAATCTTGCTATTATCGGCCAAGGCCGAAGCGGCCGTGACATCCACGGTGCATTCTACAAAAAGGAAGAAAACGTCTATTTCAACGTCCGCTACGTGGTCGAGGCAGACGATGCCCGCCGCGCGCGTGCCGCCGAGGAGTATCCCGGTTGCGTGACGCTTGCCGACTACCGTGAGCTTTTTGGCCGTGAGGATATCGACCTTGTGGTCAATGCCACCTACTCCAACCTTCACTATCCCATCACCAAGGATCTGCTTCTGCACGGCTTCAACGTGCTTTGCGAAAAGCCCTTCTGCCGTACCCGTGACGAGGCAAACGAGCTGATCGCCATTGCCAAGGAGAAGGGATGCCTTCTCACCGTCTTCCAGCAGACCTTCTTTGCCCCCTTCTACGATAAGGCGCGCGAAGTGATCGCCAGCGGTAAGCTTGGCCGCATCACCCAGATCAACCTGCGCTACAGCGGCTTTGGCCGCCGCTGGGACTGGCAGACGCTTCAGTGGCGCTGTGCCGGCGGCGTGTACAACACAGGCCCGCACCCCATCGGCCTTGCCCTCGGCTTCCTTGATTTTGACGAGGAGGCTAAGATCCTCTATTCCTCACTGGATACCATCATGACAAGCGGCGACGGTGACGACTGCGCAAAGCTTCTGCTTTCCGCCCCCGGTAAGCCCCTGATCGACCTTGAGATCCATGCCAACGATCCTTACGCCGGCTACAACCTCAAGATCATGGGCTCGCGCGGCGTGTTCCAGTCTGATGCCGGCTCGTCCTACAAGATGAAGTACTGGGTGGACGAGGAGAACGAGGAGCGCCCGGTGATCGCCACCTTCCTTTCGAAGGAAAACGGCCTCCCCTCCTACTGTGTGGATAACCTCAAGGTGCATGAGGAGGAGGGCAAGTACGAGGGCTCTGCCTTCAACGTTGGCACCCAGCGTCTTTACGAGAACCTGTACCATGCCCTGCGCGGCGAGGGCGAGCTGTTCGTCACCCCCGAGATGGGCAGAGATATCATCGGCATTGCCGAGGATATGTACAAGGCTACCCCCCTGCCGAAAAAATTCAATGAGGAGTAACTGCTATGAAAAAGATCGTCATTCTCGGCTGTGAGAACTCTCACGCCAATACCTTTCTTTCCTACATCCGCGACCGTGAGGAATACCGCGACATTGAGGTCGTAGGTGTCTATAGCATCGAGCGCGAGGCGGCCGAAAAGCTGCACGAGACCTTCGGTGTGCCGGTCATGGATAACTTTGACGATGCCGTCGGCCAGGTGGACGGTGTGGTGGTGACCGCGCGTCACGGCGATTATCACGCCAAGTTCACCCTGCCTTACCTGCCCACCGTCAAGGCTGTCTTTGTCGATAAGCCGGTCACCATCAACGAGGAGGAGGCCGTCAACCTGATGCGCGAGTGCCGCAAGTACGGCGTGAAGGTTTCGGGTGGCTCCTGCCTTAAGTACGTGGAGGAGGTTGCGGCGATCCGCGAGGACGTCAAGGGCGAGATCGCGGGCAAGACGCTTTCGGGTGTGGTGCGCGCCCCCGTGTCCTACGACAACGAGCACGGCGGCTTCTTCTTCTACTCCGAGCATCTCATTGCCATGCTGGGTGAGGCCTTCGGCTGGTATCCGCAGTCTGTCCGTGCGGAGCGCAAGGGTGCGGTGACGACTACCCTCTTCCGCTATCCCGCGTATGACATCATCGGTCTTCACACCGAGGGCTACTACAAGTACACCATCTCCCGCCATTCCGAAAAGGCTATGCGCAACGAGGAGTTCCCGATCGGCGGGAACAGCCCCTGCTTCCTTGCCGAGTGGCAGGAATTCTACAGCATCCTCTCGGGCAATGAACCGCACTATACCGAGGAGGATATCATTGCCCCCGTATTTATCCTGAACGCGATGATGCGCTCGATGGAAAGCGGGAAGGAAGAGCCTGTCAACGGCTTTACCATCTGACCTCTTCATTATAGCAGATAGGTACTGTTTTTGCAATCCGATTGCAGAAAAATTACATAAGCATTGAAAAAGCGGCACTTGTGCCGCTTTTTCGCTATCTATTGACAAACTCCCCCCGCGGGTGTTATAATAGGACGGACTTTTAAAAAAGGAGGTTGGCCATGGAGGGCGCAGGCTTTTTTATCACTGTTGCGGCACTTTGTATTCTTTCGGCAGGCAAGGCCATCGTGCAGGGGCGCGGGGCACGCCGCTATCTTGGGGGCTTTGGCGACAGCTTTCTTTTCATCGCCCTTTTCCTCCTGTTTACCGCCCTTTCCTACCTCCCTCTGCTTTTCTCCGCCACACTCTCTCTGCCCTCTGTCGGCTATGCCGCTGTGGCCGCCGTCCTGAACCTTCTCTACCAGCTTTCCTACACGGTGGCCCTTTCAAGCGGCCCTGTGGGGCTGACTGCCCTCTTTGCGGCGCTTTCGATGCTGATCCCGCTCTTTGGCTCTACCCTCTTTCTCTGCGATGGCTTTGGCCCTGCCCGCATCCTGGGGCTTGTGCTGATCGTGATCACGCTTGTGCTGAATACCGACTTCAAAAAGGGGGCGGGGAGTCTTTCGGGGCGGTGGTGGCTCGCTGTGGCGGTCACCTTCTTCTCCAATGGCCTGAGCGCCTTCTGGCAGAAGTGCTTTGTGCTGGGCAGCCACGGCGAGGAGATCGTGTGCTACAACTTCTTTGCCTACTTCCTTGCCGCCCTGCTTTCCTTCCTGCTTTTGCCCTTCCTTCGAAAAAAGGCGACCTCCCCCCTCTCCTCGCGCCGTGGGCTTTATCTCTGCGCGGTGGCCGTCGGCCTTCTGCTTGGTGCTTACCAATGGCTGTTTGCCCACGCACAGCGGGCGGTGGAGGCCACCCTGCTTTACCCGATCTACAACGGCGGCTTTATCGTGATCATGACGGTGGCGGGTGCTATATTGTTCGGTGAGAGGCTTCCGCCACGTCGCCTGGCGGCCACGGTCGTCGGGATCGCCGCGATCATACTCTTCAGTATTGTACAGTAAGCTTTACAAGCACTTGCATTCTGCCGTGAACTGCGGCAGGAAATAAAAAAAGAGCAAGGATAGAGGGCATAGCCCTTTGCACTTGCTCTTTCTTTTTGGATCGGGATCAATTAAGAAACTCAAACTCGAAGTCGTAGATATTGACGATATCCTCTTCCTCGATGCCCGCCTCACGCAGGCGGTCGATGACCCCCTCCTTGAGGAGAATGCGCTGGAAGAAGGCGATCGACTCTCGGTCCTCAAAGTTGACCTGGCCGAGAAGGTTACGCAGCCACTCCCCCTCCACAAAGAAGGTGTGGTTTTCACGGCGCACGGTGGTCTCGCGTACCCCCGCACCGCGCGTCACGCGCTCCTCGGGTGTGACCTCATCGGCATAGACGGTGATAGGCGGCAGATCCGCAAGACGCTCGGCCGTCTTTTTGACAAGCTCGCAAAGCCCCTCCCCGGTGACGGCGCTGACCAGGATCAGCTCACGCCCGATCGACCTGACGTACTCCATAAAGCGGACAACGTGCTCCTCTTCCTCCAAGAAGGCGTCGCACTTGTTACCCACCACGATCTGCGGGCGGGAGGCAAGCTCGGGGCTGTACTTTGCCAGCTCTTCATCGATCTTGATAAGATCGTCGGTCGGGTCGCGGCCGTCGGTGGCGGCAAGATCCACCACGTGCAGAAGCAGGCGGCAACGGTCCACGTGGCGAAGGAAGGCGTGCCCAAGGCCAAGGCCGTCGGCTGCGCCCTCAATAAGGCCGGGGATGTCGGCGGCCACAAAGCCGTGCCCGTCCCCACCCACCGACACCACACCAAGGTTCGGCGACAGGGTGGTAAACTGATAGTTGGCGATCTTCGGCTTAGCGGCCGAGATGCGCGAGAGGATGGAGGATTTCCCGGCGTTCGGGAAGCCGACAAGGCCGACGTCCGCCAGCATCTTAAGTTCAAGCAGAACCTCGCGCTCCTCCCCCCGTGTGCCGCTTTTGGCAAAGCGCGGGATCTGACGGGTCGGGGTGGCAAAGTGACGGTTGCCCCAGCCGCCGCGGCCACCGCGGCAGACGATGAAGTCCCCTTCCTTTGACATATCGTGGATGATAAGACCGGTCTCGGGCTCCTTGACCAGCGTGCCCGGGGGCACCAGGATAACAAGCGGCTCACCGCTTTTTCCGTGAAGCTTGCCCCCCTTGCCCGACTCGCCCGATGCGGCAATGAACTTGCGCTTGTAGCGGAAGGAAAGAAGGGTGTTGGAGCCGGGATCCACGCGGAAGATGATATCCCCGCCGTTGCCGCCGTCCCCACCGTCCGGCCCACCGGCCGAAACGTATTTTTCACGGTGGAAGGCGACAGCGCCGTTGCCGCCGTCACCCGCCTTGACGTAAATTTTGATCGAATCAATAAACATAGAGGTCTCCTTATAGCTTGTCGGGCATCTCGTCACCGCGCTGGCGGATCACCATACGGATGGGCGTGCCCGAAAATCCGAAGGCCGTCCGCAGGCAGTTTTCAAGATAGCGCTGGTAGGAGAAGTGGAAGAGGGCGGCACTGTTGCAGAAGACCACGAAGGTAGGCGGTGCCACCGAGGCCTCGGTCATATAGTAGATCTTCAGATGCTTGCCCTTGTCGGACGGGGGCTGGACACGGGTAATGGCATCATTGAGAAGGTCGTTCAGCATACCCGTGGTGACCCGCTTGTGCGCCTCGGCATACACCTCAAGGATCTTCTCAAAGAGGATGCCCGTGCGCTGGCCGGTCTTGGCCGAGACGTAAAAGATGGGGGCGTATGGCATATAGGAAAGAGCGGTACGGATCTTGGTATTGAACTCGTTGACCGTGCTGTTGTCCTTCTCGATAAGATCCCATTTGTTGACCACGATGATGGTGGCCTTGCCCGCCTCGTGCGCGATACCGGCGATCTTCTCGTCCTGCTCGGTGATCCCCTCGGCGGCATCGATAAGAAGCAGACACACGTCGGCACGCTCGACCGCCATCTTGGCGCGAAGCACCGAGAATTTCTCGATCCTGTCCTCTACCTTGCTTTGGCGGCGGATGCCCGCCGTATCGATGAAGTTAAAGCGACCAAGCTCGTTCTCAAACTCGGTATCCACGGCATCCCGCGTTGTACCCGGGATGTTCGAAACGATCTGTCTTTCCTCGCCGATGAGGCGATTGACAAGCGAGGATTTCCCCGCATTCGGCTTTCCGATGACGGCAACCGAAACGGCACCGTCATCCTCCCGGCGCTCCTCCTCGGAGGGGAGAAGCGAGACCACCTCGTCAAGCAGATCGCCCGAGCCCGTCCCGTGCAGAGAGGAAAGTGCGATGGGGTCGCGCTCAAAGCCCAGCTCGTAGAACTCGTAAAACTCATACGGCAGATCGCCCACGCGGTCGATCTTATTGATGGCAATGACGATCGGCTTGCCCGACTTTTTCAGCATGACGGCAATATCGCGGTCATCGGCTGTCAGCCCCGCGTGGATATCGCACAAAAAGATGATCACGTCGGCGCTGGCAATGGCCACCTCGGCCTGCATGCGCATCTTGGCCAGGATGACGTCGTCGGTCTTCGGCTCGATACCGCCGGTATCCACCAGAAGAAAGCTGCGCCCGTTCCACTCGGCGTCTCCGTAGATGCGATCCCGCGTGACACCCGGGGTGTCCTCCACGATCGAGCGGCGCTCGCCGATCAGCTTATTAAACAGGGTGCTTTTCCCCACATTCGGCCGTCCTACAACGGCCACAACAGGCTTTCCCATAGTTATCCTCCCTTCAATCCTCACCGAGAAGCGCGTCCACAAAGGCCGCGCCGTCCTCACCGATAAAGGCGATCCTCACACCAAGCTTCTCCTCCAGCTCCCGGGGAGACATGCCGCAAAGGAAAAGGTCGCCCTCCGCCCGCAGCATACTGCGTGAAAGCAGAAGCACCTCGCCAAGCGGAAGCCCTGCAAGCTGCTCGGCCACGTCGTGCCCTGTGAGAAGCCCTGCTACGGTGACGCTTTCGCCAAACCAATGATTTCTTATCTCGTAAACGTTACTTGTCAAATTCCCATGCTTTGCGGCAACCTTCTCGGCTATTTCGCGCAGCATCGGGGCGGCGGCAAGCCCGGTTGCCACCGAAACCGTGCGCTGTGGGCGCGGCACGCACGCATATCCCTCAAGGCAAGCCTCGGCCTCCTCGTAAAACGAGCGAAGCATACCGACGCCGTTTTCCATCTGCGGATATTCCTCATACGCCTCCTCGGGCGGAAGCGGCCGCCCTGCACGCAGGTAGAGCTCGTCGGCCGCAAACAGGAGGCGCGAGCCCTTGTCCGCGTAGTGACGGGTGGCAAAGGCCTCGATCATATCGAGGACCTCGCCCGCCTCCTCCTTCGTGTAGGCGGTCAGCGGATACAGCCCCTCGCGGTGTGCCGTCAGCCCCGCAGGCACGACCGACACGCTGTCAAGCGCGGGGTAAAGGCGGGAAAGATCCTGCATCGAGCGCAGAAGCTCTTCCCCATCGTTGATGCCGCGGCACAGGACGATCTGCGCACGCAGGGTGATGCCCGCCTCTGCCAGGCGGTCAAGGTAGGACAGCACCTCGCCCGCACGCTTGTTGCGCATCATACGGACGCGCAGCTCGGGGTTTGTGGTATGCACCGACACGTTGATGGGCGAGATGTGCATCTCGATGATGCGGTCGATGTCCTCGTCGGTCAGATTGGTCAGCGTAACGTAATTGCCATGGAGAAAGGAAAGGCGCGCATCGTCATCCTTAAAATACAAGGACTCCCGCATCCCGCGCGGCAGCTGGTCGATAAAGCAGAAGATGCAGCCGTTGCGGCAGGACTGCTTTTTGTCCATCAGCGCCGTCTCAAACCCAAGGCCGATGTCGTCATAGATCTCCTTGCGGATCTTTTTCGTAATGATCCTCTCACCGCGGTGCAGGGTCAGCACCACCGTCTCCTCGGCCAGGTAAAAGCGATAGTCAAGCACGTCACGGATCGGATGGCCGTTGACGGTAAGCAGGATATCGCCCACGCGGATCCCACGCCGTGCCGCCCGTGAGCGTGGCGTGACCTCGGTAACTGTAACCATACGATCCTCCCTTCATTTGTCCATAGTCATTCATTATATTATAGCATATCGGCAAGCTTTTTGCAAGAGCGTTTTTTAGACGGTCGAAAACTGCCGATAAGGACAAGTAAAAAGCCCGGAGGTGGGAGTCACGCCTCCGACCGGGATTTCCGCCCCTGCGCCGCTTTCTCAAAGGATCTCGCGGAGCAGAAATTGTGTGAGACGGGTGAGCAAAGAGAAAACGCCACGGTGGGCGCGGAGAGGGTATTCTTTGCCAACGCCCCTCTCCGTCGGCTTCGCCGCCACCTCTCCCAAAGGGCGAGGCTTCCGTAGCCACGGCTTTCGCTACTCTACCTTTGCCGTCGTGAGTAGCCGAGGAAGGATAACCGTAGCCTCCCTCCGGGAGGTAGCGAAGCGGCGCGAGGGGAGTGAATGACACGCCGGGG
>JAGBZZ010000163.1 GCA_017652965.1 Clostridia bacterium
GAAGAAGAGGAAGTAGACGGCGGCGGCCACAGCGAGGAGGGCGTAGGCCGCCACGACCACGAACCACTGCCCCGCGCGGATCTTAGCGATCACACCGCCAACCTCGACCACAAGGATGAGGGCGGGAGTGACGAAGCGCACCATCGCGGGGAAGATCCTCTTGAAGAAGCCAAGGCGGGTCGCCCCATCCTCCATCTCCGCCATCGCGGTACGGGGCCCGACGAGCCAGCCGATCGCAACGCAGGCAAAGAAGGCGCACACCGGCATCAGGACGGCGTTGGTCACCTCATCGAAGAAGGAAAGAAGGTCAAGTCCTCCGATCGAGATCCCGCCATCCCCGGCAATGCCGACGTCACCGAAGGAGATGCCGACGGGGATGGAAATGAGACCGCACACCAGGACACACCAAAGGGCCGAATTGCGGCGGGAGAGCTTGAAGCGCTGGATGACGAACTGCGTCACGACCTCGACAAGAGAGACGACCGAGGTGAGCGCCGCGATGACCACCATCGCAAAGAAGAAGAAGGAAACGATCTGCCCGACAGCCCCCATCGACTGGAAGACGGCAGGGAGAATGCCGAACATCAGCTTGGCACCTGCGGCCTCGCCGAGGAGCGAGGGGTCAAAGTGCGCAACCGCCGGGAAGATGGCAAGGCCGGAAAGGAGCGCCACGAAGGTATCGAAGACGCAGATCATCCCGGTGGACTTGACCATATTGATCTCACGGCCGGTGTACGAGCCGTAGGCGATCATGGTGCCCATACCGAGCGAGAGCGAGAAGAAGGCCTGGCTCATCGCGGCAAGGACCGACTGGAAGGTAATATGCGAAAAGTCGGGGTACAGATAGAAGCGGAGGCCCTCCGAGACCCCCTCCCCGAGGCAGAGCGAATAGATCGCCACGGCGAGCAGGATCAGAAATAAGAGCGGCATCAGCACCTTGGACATCTTCTCGATGCCGTCCTTGACGCCGCCCATAATGATGACGAGCGCCAGAATGATAAAGAGGGCGGTAAAGAGGATGACCTCGCCGATGTTCGTGGCAAAGGAGGTGAGGATCCCCTCGTTCCCCGAGAAGGAATTGAGGGCGAACTTGACGGTGTAGCCGCCAAGCACCGAGTAGTAGCAGATGATAAAGGCGGGGACCACGATGCTGATAAGACCAAACCAACCGATGCCCTTATGTACCTTCTTATAGGCCGACACCGGGTTGGCCGCCGCACGGCGACCGAGATGGAACTCGGCCATCATCGTCACAAAGCCGATGAGCAGAACGCAGATGACGTACATCAGCACAAAGGCCGCGCCGCCGTTGGCGGCTGTTTTTGCCGGGAAGGCCCAAAGATTCCCAAGGCCGATCGCAGAGCCCGCCGCGGACAGCACAAAGCCGATGCTGCTGGCAAAGCCGTTTTTCTTGTTTTCCATAGTATACTCCTTGATGTAAAAACGTATCCTATATATTTTATCATACATCTTGACAAGCTACAAATGACAGTTTATAATACATATATGAGATTTTCTAATAGTTGAGGATGCTATGAACGTACAAAAGCTGGAGGCGCTGGTCACCGCCATTGACCTTGGCAGCTTTTCCCGCGCCGCGGAAAAGCTGGGCTATACCCAATCCGGGCTGACGCATATGATGAACAGCCTGGAGGCCGAGCTGGGATTCGAGCTGATACACCGTGGCCACTTCGGCATCCGCCCGACCGAAAAGGGAGAGCGGATCCTGCCCGGCATCCGCCGTCTTCTGGCGATGGAGCATGAGCTGGAGGAGGATATCCGCCGTATCCGCGAGGGGGGCGAATACACCCTGCACGTGGGGGCGTACTCGTCTATTGCCACCCAGTGGCTCCCCTCGATAGCCGAGCTTTTTCACCGGGAGTATCCGGACGTTACCCTGGAGATCGCACAGGGGAGCGTATCGGATCTTTACCGCGGGCTGGAGACGCACCGCTTTGACCTGATCCTTGCCAGCCGCAACGACCGTGAGGTCTGCCAGTTTATCCCCCTGCGGGAGGACCGCTTCCGTGCGATCCTGCCGCTTGACTACCCCACCGATATCGCCGCCCCCTTCCCTATCCGGGAATTTGAGGGCAAGAAATTTCTTATGCCAAGCCTTGGGTATGACATCGACATTATGACGGTCTTTCATGACCACGGTGTGTCGCCGGAGGTCATATCCACCTTTGTGGACGACCCCGCCATTCTTTCGATGGTCGAGCATGGGCTTGGGGTCAGCATGCTTTCCGAGCTTTGCGTACGCGGGCGGCACGGCAATATTCTCTGCCTGCCGATCGAGCCGAACGTCAGCCGCAAGATCGGCATTGCGATGCCGCTGAAGAAAAAGCCAAGCGAGGTAGAGCGGCGGTTTATCGCGATCGCCAAGCGCTTTGCCGAAGGCTTTGTGATGGAGGGATGATATGCATACACTGATCGCCATGAGCGGGGGTGTGGACAGTGCCGTTACCGCCCGTCTTATCCTGTCAACGGGGCATACGGCCGAGGGCTGTACCCTGCATCTGACCCGGGAAGAGAATGAAAGAAAGACCGGAAGCGCCGAGGATGTGGCCCGTGCGCGGGAAAGCGCCGCCGTGCTTGGCATCCCCCACCGTCTTTTGGATCTTTCCGAGGAGTTTTTCCGCGCGGTGGTGCTCCCCTTCTGCGAGGATTACCTCCGTGGGGTCACCCCGAACCCCTGTATTCTTTGTAACCAGAGGATCAAGCTGGGGTGGCTTTATGACTACGCCCGCCGTGAGGGCTTTGACTGCCTTGCCACCGGCCACTATGCCCGTATTGAGGTGCAAGAGGGACAGTACCGCCTGAAAAAGGCCCGCGACCCCGAAAAGGATCAAAGCTACGTTTTGTACCGCCTGCGGGAGGAGCAGCTTGCCCACCTGGCCTTCCCGCTGGGAGAGCTGACCAAGGCAGAGGTGCGGGCGATGGCCGCGGCCGCCGGGCTTGTGGCCGCCGCCGGTGCCAAGGAAAGCCAGGATATCTGCTTTGTACCAAGCGGCCGCTATACCGAGCTTATGGAGCGTGTAACCGGGCGCACCTCCCCCGAAGGGAACTACGTGGACAGGGACGGCTGCGTGCTTGGCCGCCATCGCGGCATCGCCCATTACACCCTCGGCCAGCATAAGGGATTGGGGATCGCGCTGGGGCGGGTACGCTACGTCACGGCGATCGACCCTGTCCGCAACGAGGTCACGCTTGGGGATGAAGAGGATCTTTTCACCGATACGGTGCGCTTGCCGGATATGCACTACATCGGCAAGCGCCCCACCGCCCCCTACCGTGCCACCGCCAAGCTACGCTACCGCCAGCGCGAGGAGGCCGTGACGGTCTATCCCGATGGCGACGGCGCACGCCTGGTGTTTGACCGCCCGCAACGCGCCCCAACGGTCGGGCAATCGGCCGTGGTATATGAGGGGGACTATGTTCTCGGCGGCGGCATTATCGGCAAAGAGGAATAACCCCAAAAACGCAAAGAGAGAACGCCTCACGATTCGAGGCGTTCTCTCTTGTTTGCGCAGTTTTGTTTACATAATGTCTTTTTTCTGCGGCTTACAGCGGTTTGTCCCCCGCGTTTGGGTGCGGTGGACGCAGGCTTACTGCAAATAGCGGGTCAGGGCGTTGGCCGAATAGTTCCAAAGGTCAAGGCGATGCTGCACGGTCATCTCTCGGGCACGCAGATACGCGCGGATCTCCTCGGCTACATCCTGCCGCTTTTCCCCAATGGCACGCCCGCTACCGAGAGAGGACAGGCGCCTTAGCACCTCCGCATGGATGGCAAGGGTGCGATAGGCCTCGTTTTCGGAGGTCTCGCTCACCTCGGGATGGGCGGCAAGGAAGGCATCGACAAGCGCCGGCAATGCCTCATACTTTGCCCTTGCCTCCTCGGAGACGGCGGGCTTTTCCCCGCGGACGTAGACCGGGTCGCAAAGGCGGGTGACCTCCTCAAGATAGGCGCGCACATCCTGCCCGATGGCACCGAACTCAGCGGCAAAATACTCATTTGCCACATCCTCAAAATCGGCATTCTTATCCCAAAGGGCACGTGCCATCCCGTAAAGCGGCAGGCCCGTCGGGAAGGTGGAGCGGGAAAGCTGACAGGAGATCATGCCGTCAAGGCCGAGAAGGTCGAGATCCTTCATATCGGCAAAGAGGGTGCGCGAAATGTCCATGTAGCCGGCATCGCGACCGTGATCCCACATCAGGTGATAGTCGAAGACAAAGCCGCTCCCGTTGAAGGCACGGCGCCAGTCGTTCAGGTAGGCGACGTTTTCGCCGACCCCCTTCGGGAAGACGAGCTTATTGCGGACAAAGGGCTGCGTCTCCACCGTATCAAGCGAGGCGATGCCCTCGCGGTAGGTCTTCGAATAGGTACGGGTGATGGGCGCAAACATCATAAGGAAGCGGTCGGGGTTCTTGATGACCTCGCGCTCGGGTGCCCAGAGAAGGTCGACGTAGGCAAGGAATACCACCTTGGTGGCAAGGCCGCGCGCCGTCAGCTCGGCATCTACCTCGTTGAGCAGCATCACGTAATAATCCGAGGGGCGGGTGTCGCGGCAGGCAGGGCACTCGCAGTTGTTATTACTGCCGTCGGCCAGCCAGAGGTGAAGCACCGAAACGCTTTCGTGCGCCTCGCAGTAGTCGGCCACCGATTTGACGATCCTCTCCCGCACGTCGGGGCGAGAGTAGCAAAGGTTGGTGTTGATGGGGGTATTGTGCCAGGGCAGGCGCACGCCGTCAAGCTCGGCCGTGATGGCCAGGTACTCGGGCGGCAGATCCTCGTTTTTCAGCATATGCCAGCCCTCGCCCGGTACCCCGAAGGGGACACAGGTCCAGCCGTGGCCGACCGCATGATGGCGAAGGCCGCGACGGCGGATCTCACGCACCACACGGTCATGGATCGCGTCGATCCGTGCAGCCGTGACCTCCTCCTTCGCCAGGGTGTCGTTGTGCCAGTGCTCATACCAACGGGCAAAGAAAACGGTCGGGCGGAAGAACTGGATAAAGTAGGAGTTCATGCCAACGCGGGGCAGATACTCGATCATCTCCTTGACGTTCTCCTCCGAGCAGGCACCCTCAATGCACACACCGCGGTGACGGCGCGAGGGGGTCTCGTCCACGTGGACGGTAATATCCGCCGCCCTCAGCGTGCGGGTGGGGATATGCTCGCCGCCCTCCCCGGGATGGGTCCAGCGACAGCCAAGCTCATAAAGGAAGCGGTAGACGGCGATAAGAAGTGCCCCCTCGTTGGTCGCGCCGATCCTGCCGACCCCCTCCTTGACCGCGATCCTGACGGTGTCAAGCTCGGGGTCGCCGTCCACAAGAGACAGGGTAAGGCTAAGCCCGCCCTCCCCCTCGGAAAGCGTGGGATCCATGGACGAAAGGCAACGGAAAAGCTCGGCGGCGGCATACTCACAAACCTCGCCCGTCGGGCGGGAAATCAGCTGATACTTCATATTCAATCTCCTTATTTTCGAAAGGCGGACAAGCGGTCGGCTTCCCTCCCCTGCCCGCCCGCGGATGGGATCTACCCGTATTATACTACAGGGCAGGAAAGCTTGTCAACCGCCTGCGGCTTTTTTATTCGGTGCGGGCGCCCCCGCCATCGCCCGCGCGCACGGCTCTGCTTTTGATAAAAATGCAGCTTTGGGATTGACATTTTCCCCCGATTGTGCTATTGTGAAAGCATAAAGCTTTGCAGGAGGTATGCAACATGAACGAGAAAGAATTTCTTACTCTGATAGAGGAACGCCAGAAGGAGCTTTACGCCCTTCTTTCTGCCATGATCCGCATTGACAGCCAAGACTTCGGCTCGACCGGGCGCGAGGCCGCCATGGCCGACTACCTGGTACAGGAGATCGAGGCGCTGGGCCTTTCCGCCGACCGCTACTCCCCCATGGAGATCCCCGGCTTTACCGAGCTGCCCGACTATATGGAGGGGCGCAACCTTGAAAACCGCCCGAACGTCTCGCTGAAGATCGAGGGCAGTGAGGGCGAGGAGGGTGTGCATCTGATGGCGCACAGCGACACCGTCCCTGTCGGCAACCTTGCAGACTGGGAAAGGAACCCCTTCTCGGGTGAGATCGCGGACGGGCGTGTCTACGGCCGCGGTGCCTGCGACGATAAGTACGGCATTGCCACCGTCCTTTACATCCTGCGCCTTCTGCGCGATGCGGGCATCACCCCGAAGCGTGACATCACCTTTACCGCCTACTCGGACGAGGAAAAGGGGGGCAGCCACGGGGCGATGGCGGGCGTCCTGCGTTATCCGCACCGCCGCATCCTGAACCTCGACTGCAAGAACTTTGAGATCTGGTCCTGCGCCGCGGGCGGCAGTAATATCGTTTTGCACTTTGCCATGGATGAGCCCCAGGATTCGGCACTGGCCGTCACAAGCCTTCTGCCCACCGTCCTTGCGGAGACCGAGAAATTCGGTGAGCGCCGCCGCCGCGAGATGTGCGAAAACCCGAACTATGAGGGAACCACCATCGGCGAGGGCGCCATGCGCTATATGGAGGTCAAGTGCGCCAACGAAAGCGCCGATCTGCATGCCGGCTACGTCTGGTTCCAGTACTATACCGACAAATCCACCGAGGCGATCGATGCCGAAATGGCCGAGATGGTCGATGCGCTGAATGCCCGCCTGGCCCCCTTTGGCGCACACGTCACGGGGTGGGAGCGCAACTGCCGCTCCTTCCGTTACGGTGCCGTGCCGAAGGATGCCGCCACTATCCGTGAGCTTCAGGTAGCCGCCAAGCGTGCCACGGGGCGCGAGGTCAAGCCGGTGGGCGCCTGCCTTTCGGATCTTTCGGTCATCCTGTATTACGGCTCGCCGGAGGCCATCTCCTTTGGCATCGGGCGGGACTTCAACGCCATTGGCGGTGCCCACCAGCCGAACGAGTTTATTGAGTGCGAGGCACTTCTGGAATTTACCAAGATCGTGGCCGCGTACATCTTTGATACCGCAATTTCTTGAAAACGGCCGCAAAGGCTTGCCGTATACGTGAAAAAGGAGGCCGACAGAATGAAAATGAAAAAGGCCTTAACGGCCGCAAAGCGCGACAAACTGCGCCGCGAGCTGCTTTCGGCTTTGGAGGGGAGCGCGGGGCTTTCGCGCCGTGAGATCAACACCCGTCTTTTTGCCCGCTATGGGCTGACACGGGCAGACAGCACCGACAATTCTCCCAACAGCCGCAAAAATCTGCTTTCCTCGGCCATCGGCACTCTACTTTCCGACCTCTGCCGTGAGGGCGCGCTTGTCCGCAGTCCGGAGGGGCGCTATGCCCTTGTCAAATCCGCCCGTATTGCCGTGCACGAGGCACGTTGCCGTGAGGAAGTGCTCGACTTTCTTTCCGAGGGGCGCACGCGGGAGGCGCTGGATCTTCACCTTGCCGCGGCCTTTGGCACTGCCAAGACCGAAACCGAGGAGGACGACCGCGACCTCTGCAACCTGACCGATGCCCTTCTTTCGGCACTTTCCGAGGAGGGCGAGATCTGCACCGAGGGCGGGCTTTTATACCGCACCGATAAGGAGGAGATCTTCCCCGAGGAGCAGGAGGAGGCCTTGCGCCGCCGCTATCTTTCGCTTTTGCACCGCCAGGGCGGCCCGTTTCTGGAGCGGTTTGCCGTCACCCTGCTGAGCGACTATTATCGCCGCACAGGGCGCACCGTCCTTCTTGCGGAGGTATCGGGCGGGGCGCAGGACGGTGGCATTGACGGTCGCCTTGACACGGTGGACGCCCTCGGCTTTCGGGAAACCGTGCTTTTGCAGACCAAATGCCGCCGCGAGGATCTGCACGTCACCGAAACCGAGGTGCGCGGCTTCTTTGGCGCGGTGTGCGCCGCAGGCGGAAGCCGTGGCATCTTTGTCACGACCTCTTATTTCCACGAGGGGGCACGGCGGTTTTTGGAGGCACTGCCTAGTTGCATCGGCATGGACGGCAAGCTGCTTTTTGCCATCGCCAAGCGGTGCACCTTCGGCCTGCAAAGGGTCGAGGGCGGATGGCGTATCCAGCGCAGTGTATTTTCCGAATCGCTTTAACTCCCCATGTGCTTTACCTGCCCATGTAAAAAGGGCGTACAGATTTGAAGCAAAACCGCAAACGAAAAGAGATGCTTTGTTTTCACACAGCATCTCTTTTTTTGCATTTTTGTAATTTGATTGCACTTAATGAGACAGCCTTTGCTTTCGGGTTCTCATTCTACGAGAGTAAAGGACAGCATCTCATAGTGCAGGCGGCTTCCCACCTCCACCCCCGGCGGCAAAAGTGCCAGGGCAACAAAGATCTCCTCACCCGTGCTATCCTCACGCAGATAGGCATACTCGCCCTCC
>JAGBZZ010000164.1 GCA_017652965.1 Clostridia bacterium
ACGCTATGCGCGACACCTCTTGCCCTCCCCATTCGCATGGTCAAAATGCGCACTCGGCATAGCCTCATTTCATTTTTCCCTGCTCGGTGGGGTATCGCGGCACAAAAACGCCGCACCGTGGCGTTTTTGCTTGCTCACCCCCTCCGGGGGTGAGGTGAAAAAGGGGGCTACCAAGCGGTAGCCGCCCCGGGGGTCAGTAAGTAAAGTACTAATAAAAATAGGGATAATCGGCGAAGAAATCCGCAAGGGTCGTGCGCCTTGCCGTGCCGGGGTCATGGATCAGAAAGCCGCCCTCGCGCAGGGTGTCAGCCCCGACGTAGCCTGTCACCACCACCCAGTGCTGGCCGCCCGATGCCGTCTTGGCACCGAGAAGGACAGGTCGCCCCGCAGAGAGGTGACGGTAGATCGCCGACAGAGAAAGCGTGTAGGTGGCGGTGTAATGGCTTGGCCAGTATACGTTCCCCGTGGCGGTGTAGGAAAGCCGCGCGGCCATGGTGGCAGGGGTGAGGGTGGTGCCGGTACGGTAGCTTTCCATCATCGCAATGCCGGAGGTGGCACACCCGACCCGCCCGACCGTAAGGCCGGAGGCACCAAGCGTGACCCATGACCAGCGGCTGTCGGTCTGGCGGTAGACGGGGACAGAAAGCGAAAGCGCAGGATAGGCCTGTGCCGTTTTCAGATACCGGGTGCTGACGTATCCCGTCTCCTTGCCGTGATACAAGACGTATGCCCAGCCGTCTGCCGACGAGAGGATCACCACCGCCTCGCCGCTTGCCAGGGTGGATTTTCGCGCGTAGGCCGTTCCGGGACCCCGGCGCACGTTCAGAGGGGAGGAGGCAGTGGCCACGGTGGCCGCCGTCCCCCCGATCCCCGAAAGATAGGCTGCGTGACAGTAGCCTGTTTTGCCCTGCCCGTAGCCGACACGGAAGAAGTCGCCCTCCCTTTCGTAGAGGGTGACCGTTGTCCCCGAAGGGAGCGCGGCAAGGATCGTACTGCTTGTGCTTGGGGCGGCGCGGACGTTCAGCCTCCCGTAGGAAACCTTGACGACGGCGGCCTGCACAGGAGCAACAGAGGTCGCTGCATGTATAGGAATGACAAAGAAACTTGACAATATCAACAGAATAAGCATCAAAGAGCAAAATCTCTTCATAAGAGGCTCCTCCTTTCTGTGTGTATCTCTATTATAACATAGGGGCGGCGCTTAGGGAATAGGCCAAATTGTGGGAAATCCCGCCGTTTTCCGAAAAATCAATATTTTTTCAAAAACCCCTTGACTTTAGCCGACTAGCGTGCTACAATATTGCCATCAAATGCGTTGAGCAGAAACCAGTAGGTGGGAAAGGCCTTACAGAGAGTTGCCGGTTGGTGCAAGGCGACGGGATATCCCATACGAATTCCTTCTGCAAGCAGTGCACTGAACAAGCGGCCCCTCTCGGGCTTCTTCTGTAGGATGCAACGGGTGTTCCCGTTATAGAACTAAGGTATGCCAGTACCTGATAAGGCCGTGGTCGTGAGACGGCGGCGAACTGAGGTGGTACCACGGGATATTTTCTCGTCCTCTGTATTCTTTTCGGATCGCAGAGGGCGTTTTTTGTTTGCTTTTTGCGCTTCGGGGACAGAAACGGGCCATGAGCCCAAAGAGAAAGGAAGACAAAAATGGCGCAGAACTACTATCAAAGAGAAATTGAGACCATGTCGGCAGAGGAGATGAAAAGGCTCCAATCCGAAAAGCTTTGCAAGCAGGTAAAGCACGTCTATGAAAACGTGCCCTACTATCGGGAGCTGATGGATAAGAAAGGGGTGAAGCCCGAGGACATCGGGGGGATCGAGGATCTTTACAAGCTCCCCTTCCTTTGCAAGGCCGACCTGCGTGACGCTTACCCCTACGGGCTTCTTGCCAAGCCGCTTTCCGAGTGTGTGCGCATTCATTCCACCTCGGGCACGACAGGGCGGCGCGTGGTGGCCTTCTACACCCAGCACGACGTGGATCTGTGGGAGGATTGCTGTGCGCGTGCCATCGTGGCGGCGGGCGGCACCCGCGAGGACGTGTGCCAGGTTGCCTACGGCTACGGCCTCTTTACCGGTGGCGCAGGCCTTCACGGCGGCTCGCACAAGGTCGGGTGTCTTACCCTGCCGATGTCCTCGGGCAATACCGAGCGGCAGGTGCAGTTTATGAACGACCTTGGCGCAACCATCCTTTGCTGCACCCCCTCCTACGCCGCCTACATCGGCGAAAGCCTTAAGGAGATGGGCTGCAAGCCCGAGGACATCCCCCTGAAGGCCGGCATCTTCGGTGCTGAGCCCTGGACAGAGGAGATGCGCCGCGGAATTGAGGAAACGCTGGGCATCAAGGCCTACGATATCTACGGTCTGACCGAGACCTCCGGCCCCGGTGTGGCCTTCGAGTGCAGTGAGCAGACGGGTATGCACGTCAATGAGGATCACTTCTATGCCGAGATCATCGACCCCGACACCGGAGAGGTACTGCCCGAGGGCGAGCGGGGCGAGCTGGTCTTTACCTCGCTTGACAAGGAGGCCTTCCCCCTGC
>JAGBZZ010000165.1 GCA_017652965.1 Clostridia bacterium
CCGACGGCACCGCCTGGGTGTCCGGCTCGGATGAGACCCCGTACATCGGTTATCCGAAATCGGACGGCTACTACTCTCTGAAATCGGTGCAGAACAACCCCTCGGGCGCCAAGCACTCGGCTAACTCGCCCGCCGGCCGCAACACCTTCTACATGTTTAATGCCGTGGAGGCGATGGACATCCCCGGTGAGTGGTATCTTGACCGCGAGACCGGCTACCTCTACGTCTATCCGGACGGCGACCTCTCCGAAACCACCATGAGCGTTTCGAACGACGCCTCCTGCACCATCATCTCTGCCAGCGGGACAGAGCACGTGGTCTTTGACGGCATCCACATCGACGGTGCCACCAACTACGGCTACTACCTCGATTCGGTCAACTCTGTCGTCGTGCAGAACGTGAAGGTCACCAACACCCGCGCAAGCTGTGTGCAGGTGCGCGGCACTTCCCGCAACGTGGCCATCATTTATTCGGATTTCTCGCGTGCCTCGTCCTCGCTTGTGTCGCTATCGCTGAACCACACGACAGAGACCCTGACCCCCTCGGGCGTGGTCGTGCAGAACTGTATCTTCCACGATACCCTGCCTACCTACCAGGTCGGCGTCAGCTTCTCGGGCTGTCGGACGGTCATCTCGCACAACTACTTTAAAAACACCACCACCTCGGGCGGCAACTGTGCCGAGGTCATCATTGAGTACAACCGCTATGAGGGCGGCTCTGCCGACGTAACCGACGGCGGTATGTGCTACACCTGGGGCTATACCTCGCGCCGAAACCACTATCGGTATAACCTCTTCCATATGTTCAACGCGACCCATAACGCCATCTACAACGACGGCACCTCCTCCTCGAACTACGCCTACGGCAACATGATCTCCTTCCTTGGCTCGGCCTCCAACCGCAACAAGGGCTGGTACTCCTCCTCGGGTACGGGGAACGTCTGCTACGGCAACGTGATGGTTCTGCGCAACCCTTATCAGGTGGCAGGGGCAGGCTCGAACGGTGGCTATGAGGCCGACATCGTCCCCGCCAACGCAGGGGACAGCGTCAACGAATCCAACCTCTTCTACTACTACTTCGGTGACGAGTATTCGGCAGGCGGCGCGGCCGCCAAGTACACCCCCCGCGACTACAACGGGACGGCACAGCTGAAGAATAACGGTACGCTTTCCCAGTCTCTGGCCGGCCACTGGTGGGTGGATATGATGAATACCGAGCAGGGCCTGTACTACGGCAGCTACGATACGGCCGCCTGGCAGGAGTGGGAGCCCCAGCACATGAACTATCTGCTTGGGACCCAGCTGATCCTGGCTGCCCTCAATGAGAGCGACTACCATCCGAAGTACTTCTACGTGCCGTGGTATCTCTCGGGCAAGACCTTCACCTATGACAAGCTGCCCGCCGGCACCCTTCTGCAGATCCCCGAGTACAGCTATCTTGATGCTTCGGGGCAGAAGAAGACGGTAGAGATGCATACCGAGATCGTCGGCGAGGACGGCACGGTTACCCTCACCTATGAGGAGATCGCGGCGATGGAGCGCTTCCGCCGTCAGCCCGCCTGCTGTGTGATCTCCAACAACATCCTCCTCGGCGGTACGCCGACCTATGAGGGCGGCAGGTTCACAGATATCTCGGATCCTTCGATGATCGTAACCGACAGCTGCCTGGGCTCGGAGGGCTACGTGGCAACCTCGCTTGTCGAAAAGAACCTCTTTGAGTACGAGTATGACGAGATCCTCCTGGATGCCGAAAATTACGTGTACGACCTGCTTTCGGAGGCGTATGACCGTGCCGAAGAGACGATGGATCCCGAGGGCTATAAGATCATTGAGGAATCGCTTTGGTACGAGTGCGGCCTCAGCTACGATTACGATTACACGCAGTGGTGGGATTAAACCCATTCCTTGTAGGGTGGGGCTATCCGGGTGATGGCCCCATTCCTGCTTATCCGTACGGTTTTATTTTGTAAAAGGAGAGCTACTATGAAAAGATATCTGCCGCTTTTCCTGCTGGCGGTGCTTCTTCTGTCGCTTTTGCTTGCCTCCTGCGGCAAGAGCGGCGACGAGACCACCCCGCCGGTATCCGAGCTGATCGCCTTAGATCTTTCGGAGTACACCCTGATCTACCCCTATGAGCCGGACACCAACCTTTTCCGTGAGGTGCGTGCCTTCCGTGAGGCCATCAAGACGGCCACCGGCCAAACCCTCCAGATGAAGGATGACTTTGTGGGGCTTAACGAAAGCGTGCCCACCGGCACCAAGGAGATCCTCATCGGCCTTACCAACCGTGCCGAAAGCACCTCCCACCGTCTTGGCAGGGATGACGTCGGCATCTACTTTGAAAACGGCCGTCTCGTGATCTCGGGCGGTACGCCCGCCTCCACCATCGAGGCACTGAAGCAGTACCTTGCCACCTATGTGGAAAACGGAAAGCTTCACTATCCCAGCCTGCCCGATATCGTCCGCGGGACGTATGCCTATGGCAGTGCCACCCTTTGCGGGGCGGATATTTACGAGTACGTGATCGTGACCGACTCGAAAAATCTTGCCGTTGCCAACTACGTCTCTAACCGCATTGCGGCGGCCACCGGCGCCGTTTTGCCCGTAAAGCTTGCCCGTGAGGCGGCAGGCGTCACCCGTGCCATCGTGGTCGGGGATCTTTCCGGTGAGTTTGCCCATCCCGGCACGGCCGCCAAGGGGAAGTGGACCCTGGAGGTCAAGGGCGAGCGCATCTATGCCTACGGTGACACCGAGGACGGTGCCTATTCGGCCGCCGAGAGCTTGGTCGATAAGTTTGCCGGCACAGGCGAGGCTTTGACCGTTTCCCTGCAGGCAAGCGCATCGGGCGACGTCAAAAGCTACGCCCTCTTTACCCTCAATCTGCCCGAGACCTTCGGGGATATGACCGGTAAATACGATCTTGTTTACAGCACCGAAAGCGTCATGGCGCGCTTCTTTGCGGCCAAGGACGAGCTGCCCGAGGAGGTCACGGTGGTCGAGCCCATCGACGTGGCCCGCTATGCGCTTTCCGCCGAGCGGCAGTATTACGTCTCTACCAAGGGTAGCGACGATAACCCCGGCACCAAGGAGGCCCCGTTTGCCACCATCCAGAAGGCCGTCGATCAGATGAGCGGCTACACCGGCGGTATCATCTGGGTCGAGGGTGGCTTCTACAGCATCACCAAGGCCATCGACGTTTCGTCGGTAAACGGCGGTAGCCGCCAGTCCCCCGTCTTTATCAAGGCCTACGGGGACGAGGAGGCGGTCATCTCTTCCACCAAGGCACTGGATACCTCGGCCGACAAGTGGACCTATCTTGACCCCTCCGACAATGCCGACGTGTGGGATCGCATCCCCGAGGAGGCACGCGATAAGGTCATCTACACCAGCCTGAAGCAGCAGGGCTGGACGGCCGCCGACGTGCCGAGCATTACCAAAGCCAACGGCCCGCCGATGCTGTATGTCGGCGGTGAGGAATACTCGCTGGCACGCTATCCGAACGACACCGGTGAGACGGTGGATCTGATGTACTTCACCTTCGCCTACGATTCGGGCACCGTCACCGCGCGCGACGGCTCGAACCTCTACTGGCCGTGGGTCGAGCGTGCCACTAAGGCAGGCAAGGACCCGAAGACCTGGATCGTCGGCTGGGAGATCCGCGTGCTGAACACCTACGATAACACCAAGGATAAGAACGCCCACCCCGAGATGGGTGAGGAGATCACCTCCTGGGTCAATACGGGGGATATCTGGTACTACGGCTCGACCTTTGAGGGCTGGGAGTTCGGCTATTACACCCTCGCCCTCGAGACCGAGGGGACGTACTGGGCCCACACCGAGGACGGTGAGCAGTGGTACCCGTCCTACGACAGTGACCCGCTTCTCGGCTATCCGAAGGGCATGGCGCCCGACGGCAAGACCCCCTATTACTCGCTGAAATCGGTACAGAACAACTCCTGGGGCTGTAAGGTGTCGGGCAACGGCGCCGCAGGCCGTAACGCCTTCTACCTCTTCAACGCGGTGGAGGCGCTGGATTCTCCCGGTGAGTGGTTCTACGATAAGGAAAGCGGTAACATCTACCTCTACCCGCAGGAAAAGCACGAGGAGATCTCGGATCAGCGCGTGGCCTTCTCGAATCCCACGACCTTTGACCTGATGAAGGTCGGCGCTTCCTACCTTGTGGTGGACGGCCTGACCTTTGACGGCTCGTCCGGCTACGGCATCCAGGCCGATAGCGCGACCAACATCGTAGTGCAGAACTGCACCTTCCTGAATACCCAGAACAGCAACGTGATGATGCGCAACTGCGCGAACAGTGCCCTTCTGTACTGCGATTTCTCGCGTGCCTACGCCGCGCTTGTGCAGGTGGTCAACGCCGCCTCGGTCAATACCCTGACACCGACGAACAACCTCGTGCAGAACTGTATCTTCCACGATACCATGCCCCTACGGCAGACCGGCCTCTCCTGGGGCGGCTGTCGGATGGTCGTCTCGCACAACTACTTCAACAATACCACCACCAGCGGCTCCTCGGGTGTCGAGTGTATCCTGGAGTATAACCGCTTTGAGGGGGGCAGTAAGGACGTCACCGACGGCGGTATGATCTACGCCTCGGGCTCCTCCTCCCGCAGTAACCACTACCGCTACAACCTCTTCCACATGTTCAACGCCACCCACCAGGCCGTCTATAACGATACGATGGGCAGCGGCAACTACATGTATTACAACATCGTCTCCACCCTGAACTCCCGCTCCGACCACAACAAGCCCTGGTATTCCTCTACCGGCTGGGGCAACGTCTCCTACGCCAACATCACCATCCTGCGTACCCCCTACCAGGTGCAGGCGTCGGGCTCTAACGCGGCCGATGAGGGCGAGGTGCTGTACAGCAAGACGGACGGTGACGTCTACAACGAGTCCGCCCTCTTCTATTACTACTTCGGGGACGAGTACTCGGCAGGCGGTGCGGCCGCCCGCTATCAGCCCGTCGACTACAGCGGCACCGCCCAGAAGGACTACACCATTGGCGCAAACGGCAAAGTTGTCTTTACCAGCCAGCCCACCCTTTCGCAGTCCTTGGCCGGCCACTGGTGGTTCGGCTACAAGACGAGCGACGTCACCCGCAATACCAAGACCTACAACCAGGATGCCTGGTGGTCGCGCGATCCTGCCTATATGAACCTGATGTACGGCACCAAGATCGTGGTGGATCTTTACAACGATGCGGACGAGGATTATCACGGCAAGTACTTCTACATGCCCTGGTATCTCTCGGGCAAGACCTACACCTCTGAGGTGCTTCCCGAAAACGTGAAGATCTGGATCCCCGCCTATCGCTATCTGGAAAAGAACGGGGCCGACACGGAGGAGGTCTATATCGAGGCACACCTTGCCGAGCCGAACGCGGATGGCAGCTACACCCTGACCTATGAGGAGGTCGCGGCGATGGAGCGCTCCCGCCGTGCCCCGCAGTACAGCGTGGTCAGCAACAACATCATCCTCGGTAGTACCCCGATCTACAAGAGCGAGGGCAGCGGCTACGTGTCTACCGGTATTGTCGACCGCACCCGTGTGGTCACCGATACGGCGGGCGCCGGCAACTATCGCGGCTATATCCCCACCACCGACGTTGTCAACAACTTCATGCACTACATGATCGATGAGATCACCCCGTACGCAGAGTTCGACTTTGACTATACCATTTCGGACGAAAGCTGGGATTACATCGCGTCGATCGCGCTGGATGACCCCGCCCTCACCGTAACTGCCGAGGCGCAGGAAGCCATGGAGAAGCTTGACGCCGAAAAAACCGGTGTGACCTTCAACTTCCGCTATTCGGATTGGTTTGATAAGGTGTATCCGGATTTTGATTAACCTCTCGCGGGTCTCGCGGGCATAAATTCCGCAACCGTAAAAGGTCGCCTTCGGGCGGCCTTTTACTTTCTTCGTTGTCGGCATTCTCACCCCCTCGACGTACGCAAGTACGCCTTCGGCGCTTCGCATGCCTTCCGCCTAGACTTGCGAAATTTCTGCTCCGCGAGATCCTTCGTATGGGCAAAAGTAAAACCGCCCCCTGCTTCGGCAGGGGGCTTTCTTCGGTGTCGGGGTGCATCCAGTCGCA
>JAGBZZ010000166.1 GCA_017652965.1 Clostridia bacterium
CCCTTGTGCTCTCGGCGCGGCCGGGATACACCCAGGCAAGATCGCGCCAGCGGTGCTCTATCGCATGGCGCTCACGCAGGGCCTGCGAGAGCGGCTTTTCACGCCAGCCTGCGGCCAGCGCCGCCGCCGAGGGAAGGGTGACAGGCAACCCCTGCGAAGCGAGGAGCACGCGGGCCATCCTCGCCTGCCCGAGCACCGAGAGGTGGGTGCGGTCGCCTTCATAGAGTGAAGGGCCGCCCATGGCGCAAATCTCGGCCTGCAGGGCCTGTATCGGCGAAAGGTAATCGACCGTGTTTTTGAGGTTGCCCTCACCGATGGCCGCAAGGTTGTCGCGATACATGGCATAAAGCGCATCGTTTGCTCCATAGGTGCGAAAGCCCTCCTCGGCCTCGGTATGCTCATTCCGCCCGACAGCCGAGCAAAGCGTAACGGGAAGCCCCCGCTCACGGAGCATTCCGACGAGGCAGACCATGGCATCCAAATGGCGGCGGCGTGCTACCGCGCGTGCCTCAAGCATCTCGGGGGTTGGTGCCGGAGATCCGTAAGCACGGCTATTCATATCATTGGCGCCAAACATGACAACGACCTCGGTCGGCCGCACCGCAAAAATCTCGGCAAAGCGCGCATCAAGTGTGGCGCCGTAAGCATTATCACCGCTTATGCCGAGGTTGTAGACCTTGACTCTCCGCTCCGGAAGATGCGTAAGATAGTAATCCTGGATATAGGCAACGCCGAAGCCGGATTGCGTGATGGAATCCCCCACCATCGCTACCCGCGCCCCACCGGCAAACGTTTTTTCGCTCATAGCGTATCCCTCCAAGGCTGAAATGTAGCTTCATTGTACCACGCAGCAAGCAGATTGTCAACACAGATCACGACCTGAACGGTCGCAAGAGCCGCAAGTGGGGGGGAAGACAAAAACACGGAGAGGGATAACTCCCCATATTGCATTTGGTCCTTTTTTGCGTGAAAAAGGTTCTTGATTACGGAACTTTGCTATGATACAATACAATTACGTGGGGGTGATCAACATCAAAATTTTGAATTTTGGATCTTGCAATATAGACTACGTGTACTCAGTAGATCACATTGTTCGGGTAGGGGAAACGCAATCCACCTATCAGCTGGAGATCTTCCCCGGTGGGAAGGGGCTCAACCAATCCATTGCCATTGCCCGCGCCGGCGCCGCGGTGCATCACGCGGGATGTGTGGGGTGCGACGGTGATATGCTTTTGGAGCTTTTGACCGAAAGCGGGGTGGACGTATCCTATATCCGCAGGGTAGCCGAAAAGAACGGCCACGCCATCATTCAGGTAAGCACCGAGGGGGATAATTCCATCTTTCTCCACGGCGGCTCCAATGAAATGATAGACGAGCCCTTCATTGATTCGGTCCTTGAGGGGTTTGACAGCGGGGATATTTTGCTGCTGCAAAACGAGATCAGAGGCGTGCCGTATCTTGTGGAAAAGGCATACGAAAAGCATATGTGCATCATGTTGAACCCGTCGCCGTGGAACGAAAAAGCACGGAAGATCGACTTTGGAATGCTTTCCTACATCATAGTGAACGAGGTCGAGGCACAGGAGATCTCCGGTTGTCAAATTCCGGAGGAGGCCCTTGCCTATTTCAAGGAACGGTATCCCGATCTTAAGGTCATTCTTACGCTGGGAGACAAGGGGAGCATTTACCTTGACCGCGAGCATACGATCCGTCAATCTGCTTTTATAACCGACGTTGTGGACACGACCGCCGCCGGGGATACCTTTACGGGGTATTTTGTTGCCGGTGTCGCATCGGGTGTTGACTGCGCCGATGCGTTGAGGGACGCAAGTGCGGCAGCGGCAATTTCGGTTTCCCGAAACGGGGCGGCGCCCTCGATCCCTTGGAAAAGGGAGGTCGCAAAAGGTCTTGCATCCTTAAAGGAAGCCCCGAAGAATGACAGGCGGGAGCTGATCGGGAAGCAGATCGAGCGTTACCTTGCGGAGCATTATAAGGTTGCCACCTTAGGGGAGCTTTCGGGGCTTTTGAATTTTTCCCTTCCCTACACGGGGGCCTTGGTGAAGGCTCTTACGGGGGAATCCTTTGTTGCGCTTTTGCAGAAAAAGAGATGTGCCGTTGCGGCGGAGCTGCTTTTGCAAAGCGAGGCATCCATAAGCGAGATCGCGCATTCCGTCGGATATGAAAATTTGAGCTTTTTCAGAAGAAAATTCAAAGAGACCTATGGAAAAAATCCTTTAGAATACAGAAAGAACAGAGGGTAATGTATGACAAACGAGCAGAGGATGAAGAATTTATCGGTGCCAACGGGAAAAATTGACGTTGTTTTGGATACCGATGCGTATAACGAGATCGACGACCAATTTGCAATCTCCTACTTACTGTTATGCAAGGAAAAATTAGACGCAAAGGCGCTTTATGCGGCACCGTTTCTCAACGAGCGCTCCACGAGCGCCGCGGACGGTATGGAAAAGAGCTACGGAGAAATTTTGAAGCTGCTTTCTCTTTTGGAGGAGAACGCTCCGGTGTTTCGGGGCTCCACCTCGTTTTTGAAGGATGAGCAAACACCCGTAGTATCCCCCGCCGCCCTCGATCTTGTCGAACGGGCGAGGCAGTATTCTCCCGAGCATCCGCTTTATGTGGTGGCCATCGGCGCAATTACCAATATTGCCTCGGCGCTCTTGCTTGACCCCGGCATCGCAGAGAATATCGTTGTTGTATGGCTGGGCGGTCACGCATTGCACAATCCCGACACGCAGGAATTTAATATGAGGCAGGACGTGGCGGCGGCAAGAGTGGTCATGGGGAGCGAAGCGCCCTTTGTTCAGCTCCCGTGCC
>JAGBZZ010000167.1 GCA_017652965.1 Clostridia bacterium
ATTCCCAAGGAGAGTAGAGAAGACCTCGCCAAGCCCCGAGGGAGCCGACTCTGCCCCCGGCGGGATCGTGAGCGGGACCTTGACCTTGAAGAGGAAGGAGGCCACAACAGCGATCGCCGCGGCCAGGAAGGTCGTCAGCATATAAAAGAAGATCACCGTGCCAAAGCGCCGGCCGATGCCGCGGCCCGCCTTGGCGAGCGAGGAGATCACAAGCACGAAAACAAGGATCGGTGCGATGGCCTTCAGGGCGCCCACAAACACGTTGCCGAGGATGGCAACAAAGGATGCCTGCGGCAAAAGGAGGCCGAGGCAAACGCCGATCACAAGCCCGATGGCAATGCGCAGGATCAGCGGTGTGCGGATGTAAAAGCTCAGTACCTTTTTCATAAATCCTCCGAATGTATACAAGATACCTTCATCATAGCATAAAAAATACCGTATGGCAAGCATCCGCGCATCTTTTCTTTTCCTGTGGGCGGCGTGCATCCCATCCCCCCAAAAAACACGGTTGGCCTACCACCAAAAATCGGCATGGTAAGAACAAAACAACCGTCTTTTTCGGAAAAATATCGTCATTTTTAACGCTATCGAGAATTATTCTCGATTTCCTCTTGACAATTCGTTCCCCCCGTGCTATACTGTTACCAGTGAGAGAGATCACAAACTACAACACATCTACATAAAGGAGTACTTACCATGAAAGCTTGGAAATGTTCTATCTGCGGTCAGATCGTTGAGGGCGAGCACGCCCCCGAAAAATGCCCCCTCTGCAAGGCCCCTGCCGAGAAGTTTACCGAGGTCCTTGAGGAGGCCATGACCTGGGCCGCCGAGCATATTGTCGGCATCGGGAAGAAGGATGCCAGCGACGAGATCATCGCCGGTCTCCGTGCCAACTTCGAGGGCGAATGCACCGAGGTCGGTATGTACCTGGCCATGGCCAGAGTGGCCCATCGGGAAGGCTATCCCGAGATCGGCCTGTACTGGGAGAAGGCCGCGTGGGAGGAGGCCGAGCACGCCGCCAAGTTTGCCGAGCTCCTCGGTGAGGTCGTGACCGACTCGACCAAGAAGAACCTTGAGATGCGTGTCGCCGCCGAGAACGGTGCCACCGCCGGTAAGTTTGAGCTTGCCAAGATGGCAAAGCTTGCAAACCTCGACGCGATCCACGACACCGTCCACGAAATGGCGCGTGACGAGGCCCGTCACGGCAAGGCATTTGAGGGGCTTCTTGAGAGATACTTCGGCAAATAATTTAATAGCCAAAAATGAGGCCCGCGCAAAAAAGCGCGGGCCTTCACAAGGAGATGCCTATGAATACGAAAGCCACGTATCACCTCACCTACGGCGTTTATCTTCTCTCTGCACGCGAGGGGGACAGAGATAACGCGTGTATCATCAACACGGCCGTTCAGGTGGCGAACAATCCCGTGCGTATTTCCATCGCCGTGATCAAGGGCGGTCTTACCCACGATATGATCATGCGCACCGGGCTTTGCACCCTCTCTGCCATTACAGAGGAGGCCGATTTTTCGCTATTTTCGCACTTCGGCATGAAAAGCGGCAGGGACACCGACAAATTCCGCGATTTTTCCGACGTAGCGCGGGATAAGAGCGGCCTTCTGTATCTGACTGCACATGCCAGCGCCTATATGACGCTGAAGGTGACAGAGAGTCATGACCTTGGCAGCCATACCCTCTTTATCGGCGAGGTGATCGACAGTGAGCTGATCGCCCCCGGCCGCGACTGCACCTATACCTATTATCAGACGGTCATCAAGGCCATGGCCCCCAAGCCCGCCGCGACTCACGGCTTCCGCTGTACTGTGTGCGGTTACGTCTATGAGGGGGATGCCCTGCCCGAGGGCTACCTCTGCCCTCTTTGCAAGCACGGGGCTGAGGATTTTATGAAAATTTGCGAGGAGGACGCAAGCCCTGCCCCTGCCGCACCCGCGGCCGAGGGTGGCTACGTGTGCAGCATATGCGGCTACGTCCACAAGGGGGATACGCCCCCCGAGTCCTGCCCGCTTTGCCACGCCGCCGCCGATAAGTTCACCGCTACCAAGGAGGGTGGCATGACCTGGGCGGCCGAGCATATCGTGGGCATTGGCAAGAAGGACGCAAGCGACGAGATCGTCGAGGGGCTTCGCGCCAATTTCCAGGGGGAATGCACCGAGGTTGGGATGTACCTGGCCATGGCACGCGTTGCCCACCGTGAGGGGCTGCCCGGGATCGGCGAATACTGGGAGAAGGCCTCGCGGGAGGAGGCCGAGCATGCCGCCAAGTTTGCCGAGCTGCTTGGCGAGGTAGTTACCGATTCGACCAAAAAGAACCTTGAGATGCGTGTGGCCGCCGAAAACGGCGCGACCGAGGGTAAGACCCGCCTTGCCGAGATGGCAAAAGCGCTGGGGCTGGATGCTATCCACGATACCGTCCACGAGATGGCGCGGGATGAGGCGCGCCACGGCAAAGCGCTGGCCGGGCTTCTTGCAAAGTATTTCAGCAAATAATTTTCCGCTTTGGCGGTATAAAGGAGTGGTTCGACCGAGCCACTCTTTTTGATATCTCCTTCACGCCAAGCTCCTCTCTTATCCCGCCGGAGTCCGAAAAACATATTGCAATCCGAAAAAGACTGTGCTATACTGAAAATAACAGCAAAAACTTTATAGGAGGATACCGTTATGAAGCGTGTGCCGATCCTTTTTTCCCTACTGCTGATTCTGATCCTTATGCTTGCGGCCTGCGGCGAGACTGCGGGCACAACCCCTGCGGTCACCACGACGGGTGCCACCGCCACCACCACCGTGACGACCGCCACCACCACCGTGGCAACCACCACAGCCGCCCCTACCCCGGTTTCGAAAAACTACATCAAAGAGGTAACTACCATGAATTCCGGTTCTATCCGCATCACTCTTTGCGACGGTACCCGCCTGAACCTTGGCGATCTTCCGCTTCGTGAAGGCTACAACAGTGCAGACATTGCCTATAGCTTTGACAAGTATACCGGCGTTTTGACCCTGACGATCACCGAAAGCGCCACCTTGAATATCGCCAACCGCCATCTCGGCACGGCAAAGGCGCCCACGGTTGTTTCCCTGCGTGAAAACGAAGGTATGCTGGAGTTCTCACATGACGGCGGGGCCACCTGGGAAAATCTTTGCGACGCCAAGACCGGCAGTGCGATCCCCGATTCCACACCTCTGCTTGACCTTGCCGAGATCCTCGGGATCGGTAAGACCGAGGCGGCCACCGGAGACAGCGTGACCCTGGTGATAAACGGCAACAGCCTCGGCATCCGTGCGCACAATTGGGTGCGCGACGGCTATGATTACCTCAGCACCGCCGTCCTTCACGCAGACACGGTGAACGGCAACTTTATGATGAGCCGCTTTGACGAGATCCCCTCCTCTACCCCGCTTTCCTCGCTGTCTGTCTCGGCCTCCACGCTTTTCAAGGCCGCAAGCGACGAGATCCCCGCCATCAGCATGAACCACACCTACATCGCGGCGCGCCACGGCTATTACCTGATCTCGGCGATTCCGAACAACCTTGGGCTTTGCGAGGAGGATATCGGTGCGATCTTCACCCGTCAGAGCGACGGCCAGCGCTACGTCCTTGTCAAGATCCCCTCCGGTATGCTGTGGCTCTGCCCGTTTGACGATGAAGCCATGAAGACCGGAAACTTCGGCAAATACTCCTTTGGCACTACCGGGCTTTTGAAGAAGGGCGACGTCCTCAAGACCGAGGATCAGCTTTCTGTACCGCTTTCGTCGCTTACCGTGGCAGACGATGCCGTCCTGAACCAATTCTACGTATCCACCAACCACGCAAAGCAGGCTATCCTTTTGAACGGGACCGAGGAGGTCGACACCGCCAAGGACGGGATCTATCAGGCCGAGTTTGTGGATATCTATGAGGAATACGACGTCATCTACCTCCCCGCGATGCTGGAGCATCTCATGGAGAATTTCGGCTTCAACACCAACGACTCTCAGCATGATGAGGAGATCAGCGCGGCGTATCTTACCTATGCCCACACCCACCGCTATCACAAGAACGGCTCGTATACCGTATATCAGACGGTCACCGTCCGAAGCGACCTGAAAAACGTGCATTACTACGGCGTCATGTCCATGGCCTTCCCCGGGGATTCGCACTACGTATACGCCCCCGGCTCCACCAACGTCGGCACGCCGACCCTGCAGGAAAACACCACCGTGGAGGCGCTTGGCGATTGGCACATCCGCAGTTACTATCAGTTGACCGATCCTATCGGCACCAAGGGGATGAACGTCGGCTACTATCCCTACTTTGGCGTTGCCACCGACGAAAACCGCGAGGACGCCCTTGGCAACAAGGCGGGATACTCTGCCGGGCAGTGGTATCAGTCCCGCAAGATGTATCCTTACCTCTTCATGAATCAGGATATGAAGGCGGGTGAAACCATCGACTTTATCGGCTACCACGTCCCGACGATTGCACTTGACGAGGATTTCTTCGCGGTCAACTGGTACTTTGTGGGGGACGAGATCTATCTCTCGCTTCACACCGACCATGCCGTTGACCGGCAGTTTGTCGCCCTGCCGAATTCCGACTATCTTTGCGGCCGTATCCTATCGATAGACGAGAGCTCGGAGAGCTTTACCGTCCACTCGGCCACCGTCACGGCAGAGGGGATCGAGGTTTCGACAAGCGGCGCAGGCTACGTGACCCTGAAGCTTACGCCCGCAGAATAAGGCTATCACAAACCCCAAAAGGGGGCTGCCACACACGGCAGCCCCCTTTGCGATACGCCCCTTACAAAAAGCGGGCGCGTTTTTTAGCAAAAGAGCGTATTGCAATACGGGAGTTTTTGTGCTATACTAGGCTTGGTATATATTAAATTTGTTATAGGAGACGTACAGTATGAAACGCACCCTTTTCCTGCTTCTTGCTCTGCTTGTGCTGGCGCTTGCGCTTTCTGCCTGCGGTGAGACTGCGGGTACGACGCCTGCCGTCACAGATCCCTTCACTGTGGGCACCAACACGACAACGGCGCCCCCCACCGTGACAACCACCGTGGCAACCACCACAGCAGCCCCTACCCCGGTTTCGGATAACTACATCAAAGAGGTAACCACTATGAACACCGGCGCTATCCGCATCACCCTTAAGGACGGTTCCCGTCTGAGCCTTGGCAGCCTTCCGCTTCGCGAGGGCTACAACAGTGCCTCTATCGCCACAAAGCTTGACAAGTACACCGGCGTTTTGACCCTGACCATCACCGAAAGCACCACCATGAACATCGCCAACCGCCAGCTTGGCACGGCCAAGGCGCCGTATGTGGTGGCCCTTCGTGAGAACGGCGGCATGCTGGAATTCTCGTGCGACGGCGGGGTCACCTGGGAAAATCTTTGCGATGCCAAGACCGGCAGTATCAACCCCGACTCGACACCGCTTTTGGACCTTGCCGAGATCCTCGAGATCGGCAAGACCGAGGCGGTCACCGGCAATAGCGTTGCGTTTGCGATCAACAATGGTAGTCTCCGCTTCCGTGCCCGCGAGTGGAAGGATGGCATCGATATGGTCATGGATGCCAAGCTTGGCGGAAGCAGCAACCAGAAGTTCAACATCTCTTACCTTGCCGAGATCGCGTCCTCGACTGCCCTGGATTCCACCAGCACCTCCTCGAACATTGGCTACACGACCTTCAAGGGCGCAGGCGACGATATTTGCCCCATCAACATCAACGGCACCTACATCGGTGCCAACCACGGCTACTACATCATCGCCGCTATCCAGAACAACGGCAGGATGACCGAAGAGGACATCGGCTCTATCTGGGAGTCGGGTGGCAATCAGTACGTCCTGGTGCGTGTCAATGCATACACCAAGGAGGTCAAATCCAATATGATGTGGTTCTGCCCCTACGACAGCACCATGATGAAGACCGGCTCCTTCAGCTACAGGAAGCTCACGGCCGGCTCCACGCTGACCCACGTTTCGGGCGCTACCAACACCGACGATATCGCCGTCACGGCAGACTCTGTCCAGGCGCAGTTCTATAACGCCGTTAACCACTATAAGGAGGCCGCCTTCCTGAACGGTACCGTGGAGGTGGATCTTTACACCAACGGCACATATGAGGCCGAGTTCGTCGACTTCTACGAGGAATACGACATCATCTACCTGCCCACCATGCTGGAATACCTGATCGAAAACGTCGGCTACAATACCGATGCCAGCCACTGCGACGATGAGCTGACCGAATCCTACGTCAAGTTCCAGAACACCTACCGCTATCATAAGAACGGCGCCTGCGTAGTCTACTCCTCCTATGAATTCAAGAAGGACGTCAAGGTGAGCTATATCGGCGGTGTACAGTCCGGCGCCTTCTCCAACTCCGCGTACTACGTGTACGTCCCCGGTACGACCACCCTGAACGTGCCCACGGAGCAGACCGATGCGCAGTTCAACGTCGGTACGAACCACCTTGCCAATCCCAACACCCTTGTGACGAGCTACTTCCAGTTCACCGACGAAATCGGCTCTAAGGGGATCAACCTCGGCTTCAATCCGCTTTACGGTACCGCTGTCAATGACGTGCGTAAGGAATACATCCTCGGCAGTGGCGACTCGAACCTCGCCTTCTACTACACCTCC
>JAGBZZ010000017.1 GCA_017652965.1 Clostridia bacterium
CCTCATTTTTGCGGCTGCCATGATGGGTATTTCCTTTGGCTTTCTTTTTTATAACCGCCATCCGGCGCGGCTTTTCATGGGGGACACAGGCTCGCTTTTTCTTGGCGGCATGGCGGTGGGATGTGGCTTTCTTTCGGATCTGCCCGCCCTGACACCGATCGTTGGCGGCGTGTTTGTGCTGGAGGGGATCAGCGTTGTCCTGCAGGTGCTTTATTACAAGCTGACAGGCAAGCGGCTCTTTTTAATGGCACCGCTTCACCATCATCTGGAAAAGCGGGGCTTTAGTGAGAGGCGCATCGTACTGCTTCTTTCGCTCCTCGGTATCCTTTTAGCCCTTCTTGCCGCTCCGGGGGTCTTATAAACCAATGAAGTACCCGGGGATTTTCAGAAAGAAGGGGGCGGCGCTACCGCTTGATGCGCGCACCGCGCGTCCGGACGGCGTCCTATTGACGTACATCCTGGCCTTGAGCGCGATCGGCTCTGTCATGGTGGCCTCGGCAGGATATGCCTATGCCGCCTCACGCTATGGGGACAGTGGCTATTTTGCCAGGAAGCAGTTGTTTTTCGTCGCGGTCGGGCTCCTTTTGATGTGGGGGATCTCCCGCATCCCAATGACCCATGTCCGCAAGGTGGTGCTTCCCGGATTTTTCATCACGGTTATTCTCCTTTTGATCACCCTTGTCTTTGGGCTTACCGGAAACGGAGCGCAACGCTGGATAGCCCTTGGCCCTTTGACCTTTCAGCCATCCGAGCTTGCAAAGCTTACGCTGGTGCTGACGCTGGGGCATTATTTCGATCTTTACGGTGAAAGAATGGCAAGGGGGCGCAGAGACAGACTGCGCTATGGCATCCTCTTCCCGCTTGGTATCACGGGGGGAATCTGCCTTTTGGTCGTTTTACAGCGGCATCTTTCCGGCTTGATCATCCTGGCATCCATCGGGCTTTTGATGATGTTTCTTGCCGGTGCCGCCTCAAGTGCGCTGGGGCTGATATGCGGTGGCGGCGCATTAGGGGTAGGGGTGCTTGCTTTCACACTTGATTACACCAAGGAAAGAATCACGGTATGGCGGGATCCCGCCGCCTATCCCCTGGCAGGGGGATGGCAAACGCTGCAAGGGCTGATGGCAATCGGATCCGGCGGTTTTTTCGGGCTGGGGCTTGGAAAAAGCAGGCTGAAATATAGCTGGGTATCCGAGCCTGCCAATGACTTTATTTTTACCATTACCTGTGAAGAACTGGGATTTTTGGGGGCTATCGCCATCATCCTTTTGTTTTTTCTCTTCTTAAAGCGCGGCTTTCTGATCGGCATCGGCAATCGGGATACCTTTTCCCGCATGGTCGCCCTCGGCATTACGGGAAAGGTGGCGATCCAAGTTATACTTAACCTCGCCGTTATCACAAATACCATCCCAAACACCGGGATATCCCTCCCCTTTTTCAGTTACGGCGGTTCTTCTCTTCTCATGCTTTTTGCTGAAATGGGAATTCTTTTGTCCATATCACGCGGGGCACGCTTGCCGTACCGCTAAAAAAGAGAATCTCCTCAAGCACGGGGATTACGAGATCAAAAGGAATGCTTATGAAAATTTTACTGTCGGGCGGCGGTACAGCGGGCCACGTGACCCCCGCACTTGCCATTGCCGAAATTTTTAAATTCAATCACCCGGAGGCAGAAATCTGCTTTGTCGGCACCCCGGCGGGAATTGAAAGACGGCTGGTAACCGAAGCGGGATATCGGTATTTTCCAATCCCTGTTATGGGGCTTTCCCGCTCACTCACCCCCAAAAACCTTCGCGCCGTCTACCTTGCCCTTTTGGCAAAGAAAAAGGCCAAACGGCTTCTGCGCGAGCTTTGCCCCGATCTTGTGATCGGGACGGGCGGCTACGTCTGCTTTCCCGTATTATCCGCCGCATGCTCGCTCGGTATTCCTACGGCACTGCACGAATCCAATGCCATCCCCGGGCTTGCTGTGCGGCACTTAGCGAAAAAAGCAGATCTCCTGCTTTTAAACTTTAGCGAGGTAGAAAGGCTGGTGAAAGCGCGCGGGCGGGTTGTGCAGGTGGGCAATCCGCATCGCACAAGCCTTGGCGGGATAAGCAAGGACGAAGCGCGGGAGCGCTTGCAAATCCCAAAGGATGCGCACGTCCTCCTTTCCTTTGGCGGTAGCCTTGGCGCCGAGGCCATGAACCGTGCCATCCTTGCGCTTTGGAAAAGCTACGTGCTATCAAACCCCGCCATCCACCACTTTCACGGTACGGGCGCAAGATACGCAGAAGACTTCCGACAGCTTTCGGCCGCACTGCAGCCGCTACCGGATCGCATTAGGGTATATGAATATATCACCGAAATGCCCACACTGATGGCCGCGGCCGATCTGATTATTTGCCGTTCGGGGGCGATGACGATCAGTGAGGTGGCGCGCGCGGGAAAGGCCGCCATTCTTATCCCTTCTCCGAACGTTGCCAATGATCATCAAACAAAAAATGCGGAAGCCCTGGCAGAGGCAGGCGCCGCTATCCTTCTGCCCGAGGCAGAGCTTGTCGGCAACCGCATGGAGGAGGCCGTGCAAGCCGTTCTTGAGGATGACGGAAAGCGAAAGACGATGGAAAGGGCGATAAAAGCATTTGCCGTCCCGGATGCCAACCGAAAGATCTACCGTGAACTGACCCTGCTTTTAAAGGAAAAGAAAAAAATGCCGCCTGCACAACAGTGACAGGCGGCATTTTTCAAAGCTTATTCCTCTTCGGGAAGCTCAAGCTCCTTGATCAGATTCTCTTCAACCAGGGTCTTGGTATCCTTGTAAGCATACCAGGATGCGTAATCAAGATCCTCGGCCTCGCCTCTTTCAATCTCGAAATTAGCCATCATCTCGGAAATCAGGAACTTTGCCTTGCGGAGGCCAAGATCGCTCTTCACACGGATCATCATAGGAACCTTGGCATACGCATTCTTGTTCCCCTGATCCACGTGATGATACTTCTCTACCTCATAGGCATTCGGATCCAGCGCGAGATAGATGCAAAGGCTCTTACCGCGCACCACCAGCTTAGCCAGCTGAAGGCGGCCGCGATTAAAGGCATCGTGCTTCCAGCTGATGCGCGATTTCACGCTCGCATATGCCATCAGCTCATTCTTGATCTCGCTGTAATAGTTCTTAAGCATATCGGGCGCCTGGATCACACGGGCGGTAAAGCTGCGGCTGTAACGGATCACCATGCGGAAGGTCTTGCCGTCCACCGTAACCTCACGGATCTCGGCGGCCTCTTCCTCTTCCTCGTCTTCGCTATCCTCGGCGGCATCCTCGGCAACGGGGGCTTCGACAACGGGAGCAGCGGGCGCTACCTCCTCTACGGGGGCTTCCTCCGCGGCTACCTCTTCCACCGCGGGGGCCTCCTCCTCTGCGACAGGGGCTTCCTCGGCTACTGCGGGGGCGGGCTCTTCCTGCACGGGTGCGGCGGCCTCACGCTCCTCTGCTTCACGGATGATGACAAGGATCTCGGGCTCCTGCACCGCGGCGACCTCCTCTACCGTCTCCTCAGGCATCACCTCTTCCACCTCAGCCAAAGGCTCTTCCACCTCGGCAGGGGCTTCTTCGACAGGGGCTTCCTCGGCTACTGCGGGGGCGGGCTCTTCCTGCACGGGAAGCTCTACCGTGGCAAACAGCGTAATGCTCTTACCGTGCACACGCATCTTGGCACGTGCAGGCTTCTGCATATCGACATCCGTGAACCAAGCAAGTGCCTCCTTTTCTTCCCCATCGACCGAAACGGTCAAAGCAGCGGGAGCAAAGGACTGCGCCGTCTTGGCGGCATACAGGGCAAGCCCTGCATTGGTCTGGCAAATGATGTAGCGGGTGGTCCCAAGGCGCACAAGCACCGCAAGAAGCAGGCACCATACCGCAAAGACCGCAAGCATCACAATTTCAAGCGACGCCTCAAACGGCAAAAGCGTGGCGAAGATATCATACACGGGCGAAAGCAACGCCACCTCAAGCGCCGCTACCCGCTCTGCCAAATATACGCCGAGCAGTGCCGTAAAGGCCAACCACAGCACCACATGGAGAAGCACTGAGAAAGTGCGGTATCCGTTCCCGGCTTTTAACCTTTTTGCATAAGATTTCGCTAACATGATAACCCCTTTCCGCACGCTGTCAAACTTCATTCTGTAGAAAAACACACGTGTACATATAAATAATAACATATGCTTTTGGAAAATTCAATAGGTTTTTGCCTCTAAAACCACTTTTTTTGCACATTTTTTTATTTTTTTCTCACGCATAGCGCCTCTCATCCTTTTTTGTGAAGTTTTATTTGCAGGACAATCATTTTCCATTATTTTTTCGAAAAAGGATTGTCTTTTCAAGAAAAAGCCTGTATAATGTAGGTGAAAATTCCATCAAAGGAGCTGTATCATGAAAATTCTTATTGGTGCCGACCTCGTTCCTACCCCCGTCTCTGCACCGCTCTTTGAAGCCGGGGATACCGAAACGCTTTTCGGCGATTTTACTTCCATTGTGAAGAATGCAGACCGCTTTATCGTCAACCTGGAGTGCGCCCTCACCACGGCCGACACTCCTATCCGCAAATGCGGCCCGAACCTGAAGGCCGATCCCTCCTGTGCCGATACGCTTGTCAAGCTTGGGGTCACCGATGTGATGCTCAGCAACAACCACACCTTTGACTTTGGCACAGTGGGTATGCGTGATACCATGAAGCATCTGGAGCGTGTGGGGCTTCCCTACACCGGTGTCGGCGAAAACGATACCGATTCCCGCAAGATCTACTACTTCGAGCAGGGGGACAAGAAGTTTGGTATTATAAACGTATGCGAGCACGAGTATTCCTATGCTCTGCCCAACCGCCTCGGCGCTAACCCTTACGATCCCTACCTCACGATGCATGATATCCGTGAGGCCAAGAAGAACGCCGACATTGTGATCGTTATTTATCACGGCGGCAAGGAGTTCTGCCGTTATCCCTCGCCCCGTCTGCGCCTGCTGTGCCACGAGATGGTCGAGTGCGGTGCCGACGTTGTTCTCACACAGCACAGCCACTGCATCGGCTGCTATGAGGAATACGAGGGCGGCCATATCGTATACGGCCAGGGCAACTTCCACTTTGTGAAGCCCCATACGCTGGATGGGTGGTTCACCAGCCTTCTGATCGAGCTGGAGATCGGTGACGCCATTACCCTCAACTACTATCCCATGATGCAAAATGCCGAAACCGGCGGTGTCAATCTTGCCACCGGCGAGGATGCCAAGGCTATCATGGATGCCTTCTATGCCAGAAACGAGGAGCTGAAGGACGGCAGATGGATGGACGGCTGGCGCGCCTTCTGCGAGTCGGTTCCCCATTACAAAACCGCTCCTACAAGATTCTACAAGCCCGAATCCACCGAGCAGCAGAACGAGACCTTTGCCCACTTCTTGGATTGCGAAGCGCATACCGACGTATGGCGCGAATATTTTAAGACCTGGCATCACACCAACGATTGCTGACGGGGCTACCGCACTTTGGCATAACCGCAACCAAAAAGGAGATGTACTGCTTTCGCGGTATATCTCCTTTTCTCATCTTTGAAATTCGGTCGAATCTTGAGGTTGAAAAACCCAATGCTTTTTTGACAATCTATTATATTCGTTTGCATATTTCCGTTTTTGCTCTGCAACGCAGGTTACTACGCCACACGGAGCGAAGAACGAAAATTTCTGCCAAAAATCTGCACGCCCTCAGCTTGTTGGCAATTTGTTTCTACTTTTTTTCGAAAAGACTTGACATTTTGAAAGAAAACTCGCATAATGAAACTGTAAACTACATATCCGAAAGGAGCATCCCATGAAAATTGTTCTCGGGGCTGACCTTGTCCCCTTCAAAGAATCCGAAAAGCTGTTCGTAAACGGCGATATTGAAAAGCTTTTCGGCGACGTACTGCCCATCCTCAAGGGGGCTGACCGTCTGATCGTGAACCTTGAATGCGCCCTCACCACCTTTGACGGCGCCATCACAAAATGCGGCCCGAACCTGAAGGCCGATCCTGCCTGTGCCGATACGCTTGTCAAGCTTGGGGTCACCGACGTGATGCTCAGCAACAACCACACCTTTGACTTTGGTACCGTCGGCCTGCGTGACACCATGAAGCATCTGGACCGCGTGGGGCTTCCCTACACCGGTGTCGGCGAAAACGATACCGATTCCCGCAAGATCTACTACTTCGAGCAGGGTGGCAAGAAGTTCGGTATTGTGAACGTGTGTGAGCACGAGTATTCCTATGCTCTGCCCAACCGCCTTGGTACTAACCCCTACGATCCCTACCTCACGATGCACGACATCCGTGAAGCCAAGAAGAATGCCGATATCGTGATCGTCATTTATCACGGCGGCAAGGAGTATTGCCGTTATCCCTCGCCCCGTCTGCGCCTTCTCTGCCATGAGATGGTTGAGTGCGGTGCCGACGTTGTTCTGACCCAGCACATCCACTGCATCGGCTGCTACGAGGAGTAAGAGGGCGGCCAGATCCTTTACGGCCAGGGTAACTTCCACTTCGCCATGCCCTCCGGCCAGGAGGGGTGGTTCACCAGCCTGATCGTGGAGCTTGATATCGGCGATACCATTAAGTGGAATTTCTACCCCATCCGCCTTAACATTGAGGAGTGCGAGGTAAGACTTGCAAAGGGTGAGGATGCCGAGGAGATCATGAGCGCCTTCTATGCCCGTAACGAGGAGCTGAAGAACGGCAAATGGATGGAAGGCTGGCACGCCTTCTGCGAGTCCATGCCCAACTACAGAAACGCCCTTACGACCGTCTACAAGCCCGATTCCACCGAGCGCCAGAACCAGATCTTTGCCCACTATCTGGATTGCGAAGCGCATACCGACGTGTGGCGTGAGCTCTTCAAGACCTGGCACCATACCAACGAGTGCTGAGAGTTTTTTGACAACCAAGCACTAATAATACAAAACCCGCCGCGATTCTGCCTTTGCAGATCACGGCGGTTTTCTTATGTTGCTTTTTTGGCAAGATAGCGCAAAAGTGCCTCCCGCTCATTCGGTATGCATCCCTCGATCACCGCGGTGTATGCATCCTCCAGTGTGCGGCCAAGCATCGGGCCGCGCGGTATCCCCAATGCCGCCACGTCATCCCCACTGACGGCCAGCATGGAGACGGTATAGCAGGCACCGCTCGCAAGGATCTCTTCCATTTTCTCTGCCGCTATGCGATCGTCCCGCCCGTGTAATGCCCTGAGAGCGAAGGCAGAACGCAGGATCTCCGGGGGGGCGGTGCGCAAAAGGCGACAAAGCGCGGCATGCGTTGCCTCTATTTCACAGTCATTGAGCCGTAGCAAGGAGGTAACCGCACGGATGGTCTGATTGTCCGCCCGCAAGCGGCGCAAGGCGCCGCCTGCCTTATCTCTCTCCTCAAGAAAATATTCGGCAAGTCGCAGAGGCAGCTCGGGCGGCAAGGAGGCAAGGCGCGCCCCTGCATTCCCCTCGGGTATGATCCCGGAAAGGATCCCTCTGTACTGCGAGATCACTGCCTCGGCAAAATCGGCAACCAGGATCCCGTAAAGCTCCTCACGCACGCGCTCGGGCGCGATCTTTTCCAGCGTGCCGGCAAGGGCATGAGCCGCGGCGGCAGTCTCCCCTTCTATCGAAAAGCCAAACCGCGCCGAAAAGCGAAGGGCACGCAGAATGCGAAGGGCATCCTCTGAAAAGCGGCGCACAGGATCCCCCACCGCGCGGATCACCCCCGCGGCAAGATCCTCCTGCCCCCCAAAAGGATCCACAAGGCCATCCCTTGGGCTATAAGCCATCGCATTGACGGTAAAATCCCTCCGTGCCAGATCCTCGGTCAGTGACGGGGTAAAGGTCACCTGCTCGGGGCGGCGGTGGTCGGCATAGACACCGTCCACACGGTAGGTGGTGATCTCGATGGGCATACCCGCAATCAGAACCGTCAGTGTTCCGTGGCGCAGCCCGGTTTCAATAGTGCGGTATCCGGAAAACAGCCTGCAGGTCTGCTCCGGCAAGGCGCTTGTCGCCATATCAAAATCATGTGGGGACACACCGCGAAGCGCATCACGCACGCAACCGCCCACCAAAAAGGCCTCGTGCCCCGCATCCTCAAGAATCGTCATGGCTACAGCGATCTGAGCCGGTATCTCTATCTTCATCTCATTTACAGTGCCAGCGGCCAGGACTTCATCCTTTCGATGCGGCGGCGATAGTCGGGCAAATACCTTTCAATAATGGCGTAAAACCTTGCAGAGTGATTCATTTCCTTGCGATGGGCAAGCTCATGCACAACCACGTAATCGATCACCTCATCCGGGTACTGCATCAAGCGGAAGGAATACGCGATCCCACCCCTGGAATTACAGCTGCCAAGGCGCTGACGCGCCGAGGTGATCTTGACACCGGCATAGTCGATCCCCATTCGCTCCGCCCATGCGGCGGTACGTGTGGGAAGATCGCCCACGGCACGCGCACGCAGTCTTGACTCCTCCTCCTTGGTAAGGGGAGGAAGGGATAAGGCCTCCAGGCGGCGTCTTTTACTTTCGATCCATGCGGCATGCTCGGCAACAAATCCTTCGATTTCGGAAAGAGGGGTGGCATACGGTGCGCGAACCAAAAGGCTGGCATCTCTTTGCAGCTCAATCGCAAGCGTGCGGCGCTTTGAGCGCAAAATACGGTACTCCATATCATCCCTCCTTTTCCTATATTCTACCACACCCCCGTGGGAAAAGCCATAGTTTTTTCGAAAAAGTAGTTAGAATAAAAGGAAAACGGATCATCCTCCTCCATCTCGTCCTCCATCACCTGCTCGCGATATGCGGAATTAAACTGCGTGCCGTCTTCGGTTTTGGAAATCCCCACATAATTGCCCTTCGGCACTGTATGCCAAAAATACGGAACGCCCGCCTCTTCTGCCGGCTTTGCCCCCTGCAGGGGGCGGTAGACGTACTGCGCATCCCGCACCTGCACCTGCACAGGAAAGCTTCGCCCCTCAATGCGAAGCAGGCCGACCCGCTTTAGGCCTTCCGGCTTCTCCACCTCCAAAGACAGTAGCGCACCGTCAAGCTCGGAATACACACCGCCCCCCTCGGCACAGAGAACACCGATATGGCAAGCACACGGTGCTTTGGGAAGCGTATCGTCCGTAAACCATCCTACCGTGCTTCTGTCCCCGCGCGGATCGCACAGGCAATCCACCGTCAAAAGACCGCCCCCGTCACGGCAAAACCTTTTCTCGTATACCCCCTCTGCAAGCGAAAACTCTCGGATCCGATCCTCTCTTTTTGCGATATCGGCGTGTAATTTTCCCATAATACTGTTAAAAACCGCAAGCTGAGGCTTCCCCGCAACCGAGACCGCCTCGGTTACCGAGCCGCACCAAACACCGCACAGGTAATACGGCGAATATCCCACAAACCACTTGTCACGCCCGCCTGTGCTTGTGCCGGTTTTCCCTGCCAGCGGAATACCGCCGGAAAGGCGCACACCGTTTGCCGTACCGCCGTTTACCACTCTTTCCAGTTGTTTCGTCATGATGGAGGCGGTCGCCTCCGAAAAGGCGCGCACGGCCTCGCGCTCGTTTTGCAGCAAAAGCTTGCCGCGGTTGTCATAAACGGCAAGATAGGTGCGCCCCGCCTTGAAAGACCCATCCCCGGCCAAAGCAGTATAGGCCGACGTTAACTCCCGTACCGTGGTGCCGTAGGTCAGTTGGCCAAGCGCCAGGGGTGCCTCGGCAAGGTCGGTCAGGCGTGCACCGTCCTTCCCCACACCTTTACGCAAAAGGTGTGAAAAGCCCAGGGAGTGCGCAAGGGTAGCATATGCGCGCTCCTTTCCAAGTAGCCGCAAAACGCGCACGGCCACCGTGTTTTTTGACGTGGCGATGGCCGTCCCAAGATCGCAAAGGCCCTGATAGGACTCGGGAGAATTTCGCGGCCAGGCACGCATGCTATCGCCTAAAAAGGAAAGCGGCACGTCATCAAAAACAGAGGCCGAGGTGATAAGCCCCGCATCCAAAGCCGGTGCATACACAGAAAGCGGCTTGATAGCAGACCCCGGCGCCGTGGGAGCGGTTGCATAATTCATAAGGCGGTTGCCCCCTTTGAGCCCGGCCGCGCCCATAATACCGAGAATATCGCCGCTTGCAGGATCGATAACTGCGGCGGCATACTGGATGCCGCTTTGCACAAAAAGATCAAGAAAGGCCTCTTGCATCATCTCCTGCACCTCGGGGTCTGCCAGCGTATAGATCTCAAGCCCGCCGTGATAAAGAAGATGCATGGCCGCCGCGCGACTGTATCCGTATTGATCACAAAGATCCTGCACCACGTCATCAATGACCGTTTCGGTATACCAGGAAAGCACCTTTGCCCCTTTGGTATCCTTACCCGCTTTCACGGTCACAGCTTCATCAAGTGCGGCTTGATACCCGCCTTCGTCCAGCATCTCGTATTCCCACATTTTCGAAAGGATCATCTCCCGCCTTTGGCGGTTGCTTTCGGGATGGCGGATCGGGTCATAGCGCGCGGGCGCATTGATGATGGCGGCAAGCGTTGCGCATTCGGCGGCGCTCAGCTCCCCCGGAGATTTTCCGAAATAATATTCTGCCCCCGCACCAACGCCGACGCACCCCTCGCCCATCGGTACGATGTTCAGATAAAGCTCCAAAATTTCTTCCTTACTGTAGCGCCGCTCAAGCGAAAGGGCGCGCCAGGCCTCACGCAATTTTCGCGCGGCGGTCTGCTCGCTATCCCCCGATATATTTTTGATAAGCTGTTGCGTGATCCCCGAGCCGCCAAAGCGCTCGTCAAAATGCAGGATCTGATTCAAAAGAGCCTTTGCCGTGCGTAAAATATCCACACCGTGGTGTGAAAAGAAGCGGTGATCCTCCACCGCCAAAAAGGCTCCGATCAGCATGGGGGACATATCCTCATACCTACACCAGATCGCGTGTGCCTCCCCGTGCAGGCGCTCACTTTCCCACTCCTTGGCCACGTACAGGGCACCGCCCCTGTCTGCATTGTAAAATAAGCGTGTGGTACGAGACCCGCGCGAGGCCTCAAAAAGTGAGGCATCTGCCTCGGTATCCACCGTCACAGAAAGATATACCGCTACGCCTCCCACCGCAAGCACAAGCACCAAGAAGGCAGCCAGCAGCATTCTTGCAAGGATCCTTCCTATCCCGATCCTTCTTTTTCTTTTTTTCATAATAAAAAACAGGATGGGTACCCAAAAGGCGGATACCCATCCTCCTCGCATACCGTTTTTCTAACAGTATGCGCATATCACACAGGACTATCGAGAGCACTAATTTCCGAAAATGGCGGTCGCTACCGATTCGGGATAGATCACGCGATGCAAATACAGGCCGTCTGCCGGCGCCGTCATCCCCGCCGCTTTTCTGTCAAGCGCGGCAATCACATCGGGAATGCTCTCAGGCGTGCGGCGGCCGCGCGCTACCTCAAAAAGCGTGCCGGTAATGATCCTTACCATATTGTAAAGAAAGCCGTTTGCCGTAATGAAAAGCGAGATCTCGTTGCTCTCGCGCACAACGTGCAGATCGCTTACCGTACGAACGCGGTTCTCCATATCCGAATCCACACACATAAAGGATGTAAAATCATGCGTACCCACAAAATGGGCGGTTGCCGCCTGCATGGCGGCAAAGCCGTCATCCGTCAAGCGGTACGGCAGCTGCCAGACCCGCTTGGCAAGAAAGGGATCCGGCACACCGCCAAAGCGCATGCGGTAACAATATTCCTTCCCTAGAGCATCATATCGGGGGTGAAAGCCCTCAGGGCACTCTGCCGCCCGCACGACCGAAAGATCGGGCGGCAAAAAAGGCAGGATCGCCAGCGGCAGGGCCTGCGGCGGCACCGTGGGCGCCCCCCCGTCTGAAGGCTCAAGCGTCAAGCAGAACTCGTTCGCATGCACGCCCGTATCGGTACGGCTGCATCCGGTAATGGCACACGGACACCGAAACAGCTTTTCTGCCGCCTCATGCAGTGCCCCCTGCACCGTCCGCCTTTCCTTTTGTACCTGGTATCCGAAGAAATCCGTCCCTACGTAACGGATAAGCAGTACGTATTTCATACGGTACCCCCAAGCCCGAGGCCCGTGGGCAAATAATAATTACCCACGTACACAAGCGCAAGGCAGATCGCCGTGATCAGCATAAACACATAGTCGGAAAAGCGGCACCGCATCACGTGCAGGCGGGTGCGCCCCGCACCGCCACGGTAACAGCGGCACTCCATGGCGGTTGCCAGCTCTCCCGCACGGCGGAAGGACGAGACGAAAAGCGGGATCAGGATCGGGATCAGAGCCTTAGCGCGGCGCAGAAGCGAGCCGCTCGCAAAATCGGCCCCACGCGCCTTTTGCGCACACATGATCCTGTCGGTCTCCTCCACCAGGGTGGGGATAAACCGCAAGGCGATCGTCATCATCATGGCAAAATCGTATACCGGGATCTTCAGATACGTAAGCGGATGAAAGACACGTTCGATCGCATCCGTCAAGGTCGTGGGCGTTGTGGTGTATGTCAAAAAGAGACTGGTGCCCGCCACCAAAAGAATGATGCGCACCGAAAGAAACACGGCCCGCGCGATGCCCTCGGTATACACGGTAAGCTGAAAAAGCGAGAACACCGAAAGAGAAAACAGCGGCTCGCCATCCCCCACCGTCATAAACAGGGAAAGCAAGGAAGTAAAAAGCATAATAAGGATCAAGGGACGCAAGCCGCGCAGAATGATACGAAGGGGAATGCGGCTAACGGCGATCAGAACCAGCGTTTGCACAAAAAGCAACAAAAAGCACCAAAGGCTTACCACCGAAAAAAGCCCCACAATCAGGCAAAGGGTTGCAAAGAGCTTAACACGGGGATCCAAACGGTGGAGGAGCGAGTTGCCCTCGTAATACTGCCCAAAAGCAAAGCCTTTCACAGCTGTCCCCCCTTTCGCTTCCAGCGAAGAAGAGCATCCTTAACACCGGCCACGGTATAAAGATCCCCCTCAAGCGCAATGCCGCGGCTTTTCAGCGCCAGCGCTATCTTGGCTACCTCGGGAATGTCCAGCCCGATCGCCGCCAGCTCCTCCGAGCGGGAGAAGACCGATGCGGTCTCCCCTTTCATGTATACACCGCCGGCATTCATCACCACTACGTCGTCGCAGTAATGTGCCATATCCTCCATACTGTGGCTGACCAAAATAACCGTAGTGCCGCTCTCCTTCCCGTACTTCCAAAGCCCGTGCAGGATATCGCGGCGGCCGCGCGGATCAAGCCCTGCGGCGGGCTCATCCAAGATCAGCACCTCGGGGCGCATCGCAATGACCCCTGCGATCGCCACGCGGCGGCGCTGGCCTCCCGAAAGATCAAACGGAGATTTGTCAAAAAGCTCACTGCTCACGCCGGCAAAGGAGGCCGCCGCCAAGAGGCGCGCATCGATCTCCTCCTCCGAAAGCTTCATATTGCGAGGGCCAAAGGCAATATCATCCCTGACGGTAGCATCAAACAGCTGATACTCGGGATACTGCATCACAAGCCCGACGCGAAAACGCACCGAGGTGATCTTTTTCGGCTTTTCCCAGATATCCGCCCCATCCAGAAGCACACGGCCGGCCGTAGGGCGCAAAAGGCCGTTCAGCATCTGCACAAGGGTGGATTTGCCCGAGCCGGTATGCCCGATGATGCCGGTGATCCTGCCCTTTTCAAAGGAAAGATCGATATCCTTGAGGGCGGCAGTGGCAAACGGCGTTTTGGGGTTGTATTCATAGGATACCCCACAAAGCTCAAGCGCAGTACTCATGCTCCACTCCTTTCAAGGCTTGCAAGCAGAGCCTCCACGCAGTCATCCACCGCACAAAGCCCCTCGGGCAGGTCCCATCCTGCCGAAGAAAGCTCATGCAAAAGATCGGTTCCCTGCGGGACATCAAGCCCGACCGAGCGAAGCTTGACCACGCGAGAAAAGACCTCGGCGGGGGTGCCGTCCATCAGCACCTCTCCGTCGTTCACTACGATGACGCGGGCGGCGCGGGCCGCCTCCTCCATATAATGCGTAATATGCAGCACCGTCATCCCCTCGTCGCGGTTCAGGCGCTCCATGGTTTCGATCACCTCCTGCCGCCCGTGCGGGTCAAGCATAGCGGTGGATTCATCAAAGATAATGCACTCGGGCTGCATCGCCACAACGCCTGCCACGGCGATGCGCTGCTTCTGCCCGCCGGAAAGACGATGGGGGGCATGCTTCTCATACCCAACCATTCCCACGGCGGAAAGCGCCGCATCCACACGACGGCGGATCTCGGCTGTCGGAAGCCCGAGGTTTTCAGGGCCGAAGGCCACGTCCTCTTCCACTGTGGTAGCCACCAGCTGATTGTCGGGATTTTGGAACACCATGCCGATCTTGCGGCGAATAGCGAACCGTACCTCCTCTTCATCGGGGAGCGCTATCCCGTCCTTCCCCACCTCTACGCCGTCAATAAAAATGCGGCCGCAGGTCGGAAGCAATATGAGATTCAAAAGCTTGGCTAATGTGGACTTTCCCGAGCCATTATGGCCAAGTATTGCCACATATTCGCCTTTTTGTATCGTAATGTTTACGTTTTTAAGGGCAGGAACCAGGGTGTTGTCTTCCCCATCGTCATAGGAAAAGCAAAGATCCTCGGTTCTGATAAAATCCTGCATAGCCGTCTCCTTAGAAGGTGTAACGCACACTGCCGCCGCACGGAAGTGCCCCGCCTGTGCTACTGACGCGAAGGCCGAGCTCCTCCGCCTCCGCATGGCCGCCGAACCTTCCCATATGAAGGTCGGCAATGTATTTCATGGTAGAAACCGAAAGGCCGGTGGTGTAAGAATTCAAGAGGAAGAAGAGGGGGGTATCGGAAAGGACGCCGGCAACCAAAGCGACCAGCGAATCGATGTTTTCCTCGATCTTCCACACCTCTCCGCCGGGGCCGCGCCCGTAGGACGGAGGATCCATAATAACGGCATCGTATCGGTTACCGCGACGGATCTCACGCTCCACAAATTTCTTGCAATCGTCAACGATGTAGCGGATCGGCGCATTGGCAAGCCCCGAAAGGGCGGCATTCTCCTTTGCGGCCTCCACCATTCCCTTGGCCGCATCCACGTGGCATACCGATGCCCCGGCATACGCGGCCGCCACCGTGGCGCCGCCGGTATAGGCAAACAGATTCAGAACCTTCACCGGGCGCCCCGCCGCACGGATCAGCCCCATCATCCAATCCCAGTTGGTTGCCCGCTCGGGAAAGAGGCCGGTGTGCTTAAAGCCGGTGGGCTGGATACGGAAGGTCAGGGGACCGTAGGTGATCCGCCACTTATCGGGGAGCGCATTCTCGCTCCATGCACCGCCACCGGTGCGCGAGCGCTTATAGCCGGCATCGGCACGGTCCCACAGCTCACGGCGGCGCGGGGTGTGCCATATGATCTGCGGGTCGGGACGGATGAGGATATACTTCCCCCATCTCTCGAGACGTTCGCCATCCGAGGTATCCAGCAGCTCATAATCCTTCCAGTTGTCACTGATCCACATAATTCTTCCCTATCATCCTCATTACGTTTTGTTAAAGTACTGTGCGATCCGAGAGCCCACGCATTGCGCATGGCAATAGGCCACCGCAAGGGCATCGGCCGTATCGTCGGGCTTTGGCGGCGCGGGCAGCTTCAAAAGTGCCGTCACCATCTCTATCACCTGGCGCTTGTCGGCCTTTCCGTAGCCAACCACCGCTTGCTTGACCTGCGGCGGTGTATACTCGCTGATCTTCAGCTTATGGGCGGCCGCCGTCGCAAGGATAACGCCGCGCGCCTCGGCTACGGCGATCCCGGTGGTGATATTATTGGTGAAAAAAAGCTCCTCGACCGCCATCTCCTCCGGCTTGTATTTTTCGATCAGCGTGTTCAGATCACTGCCGATCGTCAATAGCCGTTCCTCGATCTTTGTATGGGCGGGCGTGCGGATCGCACCGCAGGCAACAGGGATACAGTGGATCCCCCGTTTTTCTATGACCCCCCATCCCACAATGGCAAAGCCGGGGTCGATTCCCATGATCCGCATTTTTTCACCTCTTTTTCAAACACTTAAAAGATCCCTGCATACATTATACCACCTTTTTTGCGAATGTCAAAATCTTTTTCCCATTTTTTCAAAAAATTCCGAAATATTATTTACTTTAAAGCCTGTTTTGTGTTATAATGTATAAGTATAATTATAACGTTTGCAAAGGAGCGGCGCTATGCGAGAATTTCTCACGAGGATCGAAGACCTGATAGCCACGGCGGGCAAGAAGGCTTCTTCCCTGTTTTCTTCAAAAAAGGAGGGGGGGGAGGATGCCTCTGCCAAAAAGACAAGCATTTTTGACAGGATGGACGCAAAGCTGGCAAAGTATGATGCCGCCTACCTTTCCTGGTGCTTTTTCCTTTCGGCCGCCATTATGCTTCTTGTCTACGTGGCGATGGACGTTTATCCCTTTGGCAAAAGCTCTGTCCTTGTTTTGGATCTGAACGGCCAGTACGTGCAGTTCTTTGCCGGCCTTCGTGCCATCCTGCACGGTGACGGCAGCATCCTCTACTCCTTCTCCCGTTCGCTTGGCGGAGAGTTTTTGGGCATCTTCACCTACTACCTCGCCTCCCCCTTTTCCTGGCTTGTTGCCATTTTCCCCGAGAAGAATCTTCTTGAGGCACTGCTTGTTATGTTTGTCCTCAAAAGCGGTGTCACCGGGCTCAGCTTCGGCATCTTTTTGCATTACAGCCGCCGCCCCCCCAATATGATGACCATCGGCCTTTCGCTGCTTTATGCCCTTTCCTCCTACGGTGTTGTCATGCAGCACAATACCATGTGGATGGATGCCATGATGCTGTTGCCGCTTATGATGCTGGGGCTTGAGCGCTTGATCCGCCATGGACGGCCGATCCTGTACACCGCCACGTTGGCTCTTATCCTGCTTGCCAATTACTACATCGGCTTTATGGTCTGCATCTTCACGGTGATGTACTTCTTCTATTATCATGCGGCTCACACCGCCGACATCACCAATCCCCGCGGCGAGCGCCATCACTTTATCGCCTCTCTTACGCGCGTGGGGATCTATTCCGTCCTTGGCGTTCTCCTGGCCGCCATCCTCCTTTTGCCCGCCTATTATTCGCTTACCTTTGGTAAGACCGACTTCTCGAACCCCAATTTCGGATTCTTTGCAAAGTTTGATATTATCGACTTTTTGGCCAAAATGTTCCCGGGGGCATATGACACCGTCCGTCCTGAGGGGCTGCCGTGGGTCTATTCCGGCACGATCGCACTGATCCTGTTCCCTGTGTATTTTCTCGCCTCCAAGATCCCCTCCCGCGAAAAGATCGCATCGGGCATCCTGGTGCTTTTCCTGTTCCTTTCCATGTACGTCAACACCTTTGATGTGCTTTGGCACGGAGGGCAAGCCCCCAACTGGCTCAACTACCGCTACAGCTTCCTCTTCATCTTTATGGTGCTTCTTCTTTCCGCACGTGCGCTGACGGCGCTGAAAAGCGTGGATTACCGTGCGATCCTGGCGGTAGCCTCGGTCCTTTTGATCCTTGTGGTGGTCCTGCAAAAGCTGGGGCTTGAGTACACCACCAACGGAACGACCAAAGAATATTTTGACGATCTGAACGGCGTATGGCTTTCGATTGGATGTCTTGCTATCTATGCCATCGTTTTGCTCTTCTTAAACAGCCACGACCGTTCCTCACC
>JAGBZZ010000168.1 GCA_017652965.1 Clostridia bacterium
GCAAATGACACCTTGGATGGACACATAAAATTATAGATACTATATTTCTTTTAGCCAAAGCAAGTTTGCCTTTTATTCAAGTGAAAAGAGGAAAGAAACGTGAGGGACACGCTTGGTTCCATCTTGGAACAAAAAAGGCAAATACAATATGATTCAAGATTTACATATACAGTTGGATTCTTTTTTTGATTATCTTAAAGAATATGATTCAAGTTTAAAAGGGGATTAAAATATACCTTTTGGCTTTACAACCCCCGTTTTTGGCGGGAAAATATACCTTTTGTACTCTTGATCCACGACGAGAGTGTCGTGTGTCTCTCGCGGCGGCAAATATAACACAACGAAAATATCTTCCATTTCGCAAAGGAGTGACCCTATGCAAAAGAAATTTCTTTTTGGCTCGCTTCCCCGCACGGTGATCACGCTGGCAATCGCTCTGGTGCTTGTCATTTTCCTTCCCCAACTGCTGGGACAGCGTTCCGCCTCACAAAAGGCCGACGCGCTGGTAAAGGGGGATCAGGAAATCCTCGATCATCTGAATAAGAACGGCTTCAAGGTAAAGACCTATTCTCCTGCATTCTCCGATGAGGCACTTGACGAGGGGGTGAGCAAGGAGGATGTGCGTGCCTATACCCTTATCAACAGATCCTCCGACAACCCTTCCGTCCACGCTTACGTTCTTTACATGAAAGACGGCACGGCAAGCATCTTCCTGTCGGAATACGCCTCCTCTACTTATAAAGAAACGTTCGACCTGGTATACAACCGCCTTTCGGTCTACGAACGCACCCACATCGCGCGGGTAGAGTTCGTGAATCGCGATTCGCTTTACATCCTTTTCGAAAACGGAAGGGTTGCGCACTTCAACGCATATCGGGACAGCATCGAGCGGATCGACGTTCCCTCCCAAAAGAAGGTGACCGCGATCGCGCTTTTGGACTATACGGAAATTTTGAACGACATCAATGAGGGCCGTTATCTTTACACATTGCTGGATGACGGAACCGTTGACGTTTTCCTCTACGCCCCCAGCAAGGGGATCCTCGACGCCTCTGTCCCTTATGTAGAGTCCTGGAAAAAGGTTACTCATATTACCGCATGGGATACCGAGCTTATCGCCAAGCATGAAAACGGTACGCTGTCCTCTTACGGCCTGGAGACAGCCTCCCTGAGCTTCAGTAAGGATATCAAGGAGATATTCAGCGCCTCACTGCCCAAGGAAGGCACCTCCTCCACCGAGGCGGCGTTGATGGCGCTGACACACGACGGAGAAATAGTCTTTTTGGAGGATCCGACGAACCTCGAGTTTTACAACTTCTGCATCCCCGACCTTCCCGCCAAAATCGTGGACGTGATCACCACTGTGGAGCACCGAGAGCCTTGCTTTTACTACCTCCTTGAGAACGGAAGCATCTATAAACAGGAATACAAGAAACACGATGAGGACCGTTTTCCCGTCACCCGCGTGAAGGAGACCTCCGATATCAAGAATCTGCTCGGGATCAACGGCGCCCTCTTCACCATGGATTCTGCCGGGGATGTCTCCGCTCTCACCGATTACTATTCGCACATCAGGATCGAAGGGTTCAAGCGTCTAAGCGATGGCCTGGTCCTGCACACGAACGGAAAAGTGTCAAAATTAAACTGGTACAATGCAGAAGAGCCGCTCAAGGCCTTCCCGGAGCTTGAGGAGGTCGTGGATCTGATCTCTATTTCAAGCTTCCAACATTTTTATCTTACCCAGGATGGAGAGGTACACTTTTACACGGCAAGCACTAGCGATCTGCAAAAAAACACCTGCGAGCTGATGGCAAGTGCGATGACGGCCGCCAACGTATGCCGCTTTATTTTCAGCACCGATCGCAATGATCGGCTCACCCTGTTTGCCGAAACCGAAGACGGCGAGATCATCAGCTTCCGCGCAGTAAATGAGGATGAAGCGCCTCAGGAAACGCTTCTGTACAGCATCCCTGCAAAGATCAGCAGTGTCTACGTTGGCCATGCCTCGACCGTATATATTACGACCGAAGACGGCAGGGTGTACCTTTTGCATACCACGGGCAACGGTACCATAGATACCACAATATCGAAGATCAAGTGAGGTGAGACGGTATGAAGCTTGTTGACAGCAAAGAAGAAAAGCAAGCCAAAGCGGCCGCATCTAAGCAACAGCAAAAGGCCGCCGCGCAGCACGCGGCCAATGGCAGAAGGATCGAGGCCTCTAACCGAAAAAACTATCTCCGAAACTATGGCGACTATCTTCCCCAAACGCATATAACGGGCAGGATCAATTCGCTCACCGTCAAGCGTGTGAAGAGGAGCACCCTTGATGCAGAAAACACCTTTTTATTCCGGCAAAATCCCAAGGGAAGCCCCGAAAAGGTCTATCGCCGCTTTGCCGCCTTTGTCAAGGGATGCCCGTTTGTCAGCCAACCTTTTGCTCATACGGTTTTGCACAGTAGAGAAAACGTCCTGGTCGAGTGTCTCTACTTCAAGGCCGTGGAGGGGACCGCAACCGTGACCCGATATGAGGACGAAATGCTTCGCCGTGAGACCACCACCTACTACGGGAAAGAGGGCTACGACGGGCAGATCCATCTGAGCCACAAGACCGACGTGGACTACGTGGCCTCCGGAAAAAAGGTGTACAATACCTACAACGTCCCCGCATCTCACCGCTTGTTCGGCAAGGGTTTTGCCATGGAAAGGGACTTCACACGGAATGACCTTTCTGCGGAGGAGACTATCGACGTCATCGAATCCTCAAGCTCGAAGCCCGAACTGACCAAAATTTCGCAAACCATGTACTTCCCCGTTTGGCGCATTACGGTGATGCACTGCAATACGAGCTACGTCAATTTCATGTCGGACGTCACGCTGAAAATGTCCGATGACCAAGGCGTTGACTCTTTCCTCGGCGAGATCAACCTTCCGCTTGTTGTCAAAAAGAACCTCCGCCGAAATCTTGTTGACAGGGCATCGCCCCTGTCGACCCCCCTTCGTCGGATCTGTGGCCTGTCTATCCTGATGGCCCCTCTTATTGCGGCCACAAACTTTTCCCGCCTTGCCGCCATGCTTCCCGGCGGTGCTTTCACAACCGTGCTTGCCACACTTTTGGCCATGGCGGCATGCTTTATGAGTGGGCCGCAGCTCGGCTTTCTGTTTTCTCCGCCGCTTTACCATTACGGCTCGTCCGAAAGCTTTGCTTACAGCAAGCTTAAGCGGGAGATCGCCAAGGGGCGCCTTTTCCGCACCTGCGGCCTGCTTCTTAATCTGCTGGGCGCGGGCGCGGTCATTTGGGCCTATCTTTGCCTTTGCATCCTCGGCTGACAGGCCGAAAGTCTTCCAAAACATGAAAGGAGAGGCGCATGCTTCCCTGTCCTTATGCCAAAAAATGCGGGGCGTGTACCCTGCAAAATCTCCCGTACGAGGATCAGCTTAAGCTGAAGCAGGCGGGGCTTGTCCGCTTGCTTGGGCGCTTTGGGCGGGTCGAGCGGATCGTGGGGATGAAGGATCCCCTGCATTACCGCAACAAGGTGCAGGCGGCCTTCCGCTCAAAAAGCGGAAAGGTCGTGTCGGGGGTCTATCAGTCGGGCTCGCGGCGGATCATCGAGGTCGAGGACTGCATGCTGGAGGATGCCGCGGCCGCCCCGATCCTAGCCTCCATCCGCAAGCTGTGCGCCTCGATGAAGATCAAGCCCTTTGACCTTGTTACCGGGCAGGGCTTTTTGCGCCACGTGCTGATCCGCCGTGGATTTGCCACGGGAGAGATCATGGTCGTGCTTGTCACCGTGCCGGGGGAATTCCGCGGTGAGCGCCCCTTTGTGAACGAGCTTTTGCGCCGCCACCCCGAAATCACGACGGTGGTACGGAATATCAATCCGACCGACACCCCCCTCTTTTTGGGGCACGAAAGCTACGTCCTGCATGGCGAGGGCTATATCACCGACCGTCTGTGCGGGCTCAGCTTTCGCATAAGCCCCCGCTCCTTCTACCAGGTCAACCCTGTCCAGACCGAGCTTTTGTACCAAAAAGCCCGCGAGTACGCCGCCCTTACGGGGCGCGAGCGGGTGATCGACGCTTATTGCGGCACCGGGACGATCGGGCTGATCATGGCGGCGGGTGCGCGCGAGGTCATCGGGGTTGAGGTCAACCGCGATGCCGTGGCGGATGCCAAGGTCAACGCGCGGGAAAACAAGATCAAAAACGCCACCTTCTACGTCGGGGATGCCGGGGAGTTTATGTCGAACATGGCCGCAAACCGCGAGCGGGCAGACGTGGCGATGCTTGACCCGCCCCGCGCCGGGTGCAGTCAACGCTTTTTGCAGTCCCTTTTGACCCTGGCGCCGAAAAGAATCGTATACATTTCCTGCAACCCCGAGACCCTCGCGCGGGATCTTGTGACCCTCGTCCGCGGCGGCTATACGGTGAAGAAGATCCAACCGTTTGATATGTTTCCGTGGACGGGACACGTGGAAAGTGTCGTTTGTCTGACGAGGTCAGACAAAGCGACGTGATATAACGCCTTACGGCGCGTGATATGGAACGCTTCGCGTTCGTGATATGCACCTGTCGGTGCGTGATATGTCGCTTGCGCGACGTAAGACGATAACGTTCCACGCGCACAAAGTGCGCATATCACGCTTGCGTTAGCAAGCATATCACGAAAGCCAACGGCTTTCCATATCACGCGCGACGCAGTTGCGCTATATCACGACGGCAACGCCGTCTATATCACTCCTGTTTCAAAAAGGACCTGATCTGTTCACCAAAGCGGTAAGCAACGACCCAAGCATGCACACTTCAAGCATAAAGCTGCATATCACCTACACCGCATTCCCCCTCTAATACCTGAAAAGGAGAATTTCTATGCTACCGAGAATCGGGCTGACCCCTGCCGTAGACGATGCAGGGCTTGCAAGCCTCCCCTACCCCTACAGCCGCGCCATCGAGCTTGCCGGC
>JAGBZZ010000169.1 GCA_017652965.1 Clostridia bacterium
AGAAATATGAAAAGAGCCCTCGTGCAATGAGGACTCTTTTGTATAAGGTTTTGTTGTCGGTTTCACCGTTTTCTGTCGATATCCGCGAGAAGTCTCTCGTCTTCCTTGAAAAACTTGATCGCGCGCGCCACACGCTCGGCCTCCATACGGAGGGTCGCTCTGCCGATGCGCTCGTTCATGCCATAGGGGTCGGTGCCCTGATAGGCGTGCGGATAGTCGAGGTGCCAGCAGTTGCTCTTTAGCTCGATCCCGCGTTCGCGGTAAGGACGGGCATCCCCCGTCGGGAGGCCGCTCTCCTTACCGAGCAGATCGAGCCGCATCGTTTCGGGGGCGATGGCCATGATGTGCGAGCCCTCGTCGAAGCAGGCGTGACCGACCAGCATTCCCTCCCTGTGGTAGCGCAGAAGAAGCTCCTCGTCCTCCGGGGTAAGCTCGGGAATTGAGCCACGGCCGTGCTCCTCAAGATACTTCGCCTGCGTATGCGGTGCCTGCTCACCCACAAAGAGGTTCGCAACGACATACTTCTTGTTTCGGTTTTCGATATCACGGAGGAAGGCCCCCAGCCAGAACTGATTGCCGCCGTGACAGTTGTAGATCATGATCTTTCGAAAGCCGTTCAGGTAGATCTGATCGCAAAGCTGCTCAAGGAGGGTAAGCTGAGTCGAAAGCGGCAGAGTCACGCTCCCCTCGGTGCGGTCGTTCAGCCGCTCGGGCACGTCCCCGAAGATATAATCGGGAAAGACGGCGACGGTTTCGATCTGCGAGGCCATATAGGCAATGCGGCTTGCGATCATAATATCGGTGCCGAGCGCCATATGAAGCCCGTGCTTCTCGATGCATCCCATCGGGATCACGCAGGTCCCCCTTGCCGCCTCACGAAGCTCGGGAAAGCTCCCCGAGGTGTGATACATCCATCTTGTTTCCATCATCCATCCTCCGTTTCTCTTTTTGATGCTTGTCCTCATTTTACTATATCATAAATAGGGAAAAAGCACAAGTAGATAAAAAAAGCAGAGAGCAAGCACTCTCTGCCTTTTTCGCGAGATGGGGTCAGTCGGCATTCGGGTGGCGAAGGAGACTGTAGCTGCCGCTTTTGATGCGCCCTGTGTGCGTCCCGTCCTCAAAGCAGAAGGAGGCGGGCAGGACGGCCGTGGCGGTGATCTCCTCCGGGATCTCGGCGGTGAGGAGCACCGCCTCTCCCTCTCGCTCCCAGGATACCGCGATCCGCCCTGCGGGGGCGATGTGATAGCCCGATGCGTGATCGAGCGCCTCGACAAAGGCGGGCGCGATCCTGAGCGTGTTCACATTATCCCGATTGGGGTTCAGCCGGATGCCAACGAGGCAGCTTATGAACCACGCGCTGATATCTCCCCAGAAATGATGATTCATGGAGGAAACGCTATCGGGCAAAAAGACCTCCCAAAGGGTGGTAGCCCCCCGCTTGATCCAATTCCCGTAGGAGGGATAGTCAGGGCGCGTGATCATCCGAAAGGCAAGGTCGCTGTGCCCAAAGCGGCTCAGCACATGGAAGAGCACCCGTCCTCCCAGCACACCGACATCCATATGGTCATCCGCCGCGTGGATCATGGCCAGAAGACGGGCGAAGGCGCGCTCCTCCTCCTCGCGTTCAAAGACACCGTAAAAGAGGCACATCGCCTGAGAGGTCTGGCAAGAGCCGAGCGCCTCCATCGTGCGGTAGTCGATGAGGTGAGCACGGATGGCCTCGCGGTAGTGTGCCGCCTCCCCCCGTGCATAGGCCGCATCGGTGAAGCGCCCGACGGCATCCAGCATTACGGCTGCTTTGTCGGCAATATCCTTAGCCATCACCGTGTCGGTGAGCAGAAGGGGGGCCTTGGGCGAGCCGCCGCCGACCTGACACCAGTCACCGAGCCCGATGCTGAGAAGCCCGCGCGCGTCGGTCCTGCTCCGAAGATAGGAGAGGTAGGCGAGAAGGGCGGGCGCCGCCTCGGTGATCATCGCGGTCTCCCCGCGGTATACATAGGTGCGGTACGGGAACTCGGCAAGAACCGCATCCCACGCGGGGCCGTTCCCCCATTTGAAGCCCCAGCCACCCGTCGGGACGATGCCGGGGAGGGCGCCGTCCGCGCGCTGGGCACGGCAGATATTACGCATCCATTCGCGATAATTGCGCTCGGGGGCGAAGTTCAGGAGTGCCGCCTCGCAAGAAAGAGCCGCGTCTGCCGTCCAGCCGTTTTTCTCGCGCTGGGGGCAATCGGTCGGGAAATGATAAAAATTTGAGAGGATACTGCGCCGTGTCATCTCCTGGAGGGTAGAGGCGACCGCATCCGAGCAGGAAAAGCCCCCGCGCGTGGCAAGCGCCGTGTGATACACAAGATAGGTGAGAAGCCCCTCGGTCGCCTGTGCCGCGGTGATCCCGTTCACCTTCACATACCGAAAGCCGTGATAGGTGAAGGTGGGCTCATAGGCCTCGGTCCCCACCCCCTTGCACACATACACATCCCTGTGTACAAGCTGTCTGTCACGCTCCCAATTCTCACGGGTAAACCAGACCTGCGCCAGGTCAAGATCCCCGTCCTTCAAGGAATCCGCATGGCGGAGCTCGATCCTTTGCCCCCGTTTTCCCTCGACGGTAAGGCGGCAGATCCCGGCGTCCGACACACCGAAATCGTAAATGTAGCCGCCGTCCGCCGCCGGGAGGATCGCGATCGGAACACGCTCCTCCTCCTTGGTGATGGGGTCGATATCCGCAGGGCAAAGCTCCCCTCTCGGCGGTGTGGCGGGCAGGGCATCCGCCCAGCCGCTGTCATCAAATCCGACGAGGCTCCAGCCCTCGATCTCCTCACCCGCATCATAGTACTCTCCGAAGCGGTAATCGTCACTTCGGATCGGCGAGGGTGCGACCTTGAGCCCTTCTCCGCTGTGAAAAAGAAGCTCTTCCCCGTGCGTAACGGTCACGGCGAGCATCGGCGCGCCTCGGAAGGCCGCCCTGTCAAACTCCCAGATGTAACCGCCGGGGTTATTCTGAAGCCCATTCCCGAGAAGGAGGCCGAGCACATTCTCCCCCGCGTTCAATGCGACCTCATAGTCATCGTAATAAATAAGATCATCGGTGTTGCTGATATACGGGGACAAGAACCCCCGTGTGATCCTCTCGCCGTTCAGATAGAGCTCATAAAGCCCACACGCCGCGACACGGATCCTGACGGGGAGCACCTCCCGCAACACGAGCACCCGACGGAAGTAATAGGCGGGCACGCTCTTCTCGAGTGTATTGTATTCCTCGGTCGCCCTTACAAACATTTCTTTGTTCAGCATTCACCCTTCTCCTTATACCGAGCCTTCCGAAAGGCTTTCAAGATACGCACGGTAGGCGTCCAAAAAGAGACGGCCATAGACCTCCTCGCGCCGAACCTCTGCGAGTGCCGCAAGCGCGGCGGGAGCCGCCTCGGGAAGGACGCGCGGCGGCGGCGTTGACGAATGCGGGACGGGCGGCAGGATATCGGCAAGCGGCGAGAGCGGCAGCTCGCCGAGCCCCTCCCGCCCAAGCACCGAAGCAAAGAGCGCCGCGCGGTAGTCCGCATCATACGGCACCGCGTCACGGTTCCAGAGGCGGTCGGCAAAGAGCGCCATCGCGATCGGCAGGCGGCAAGCAAGATAGGCATAGGTTGGGAGATTACCGAGCTCCCAGCCGCAGGTCTCACCGCCGATGCGCGCCCCCTCCTCACGCGAGGGTGACCAAGCATTCATCTTTTCGGCCGTCATATAGTGGTTCTGGTCATGGTAGGTCGAGTAACAGTGCGCGTTGATCACCGTAAAGCCCGCCTCCTCCAGCATCCGCATATCGGCCTCCACCCGATCGGGCGGAAGATCGGCATACCCCGGGTTCGAGGGCTTCCAGTATTCGATGATAATATCCCGCGGGATCGGCGGGGGTGCCGCCATCTCGCGCTGATCGTTCCACTTGATCATCCGCTTGCCAAGCCCCGTGACAATGGCGTGGATGCGGCAGATGCCGTCGTGATAGAGGGCGAGCATATCCGGAAGCCCCCGCCTCTGCATATAGGCGCGGCAGGCATGGCAGTTATCCCAGTGCGGCACGGCGCCGAGGTCGGGGCAGGAGATCTCGTCCCCCCCGATATGGATGTATTCGCCCGGGAAGACCTCGGCAATCTCGGCAAGGATGCGGCGATAGAGCCGATAGGTCTCCTCATTCCCGAGGCATACCCCCCAAGCGACGGGGCCGTCCGGCGAGAGATAGAGCTTTTTCAGCGCAAGCGGTGCCGCCTTGATCGCCTCGGCACGCTCGCTGTCGATCACATCGCAGAGGAGGTCGGGGCGGGCACGCAGGAGCGCCGTCGCGTGGGTGGGAAATTCGATCTCGGGAATGATCTCGATCGCAAGCTCGCGCGCAAAGCGACAAAGCGCCGCAAGCTCCTCCCTTGTGTGGCGGCGGTAGGTGCCGAGATCCGGCAGGACCTCGGACTCCATCGCATAACCCTCGCCGTCCATCAGATGCAGATGCACATAATTGTACTTCAGCCATGCCGCACGGACAAGGTATTCATAAAGGATCGGCAGCTCGACATAGCCGCGTGCGAGGTCAAGCATGACCGAGCGGTGAGGATAGGCGGGGGCATCCGAGATCTCGGCAAAGGAAAAGCCACCGTCGGTATAGAGGCAGGCGAGGGTCGCGACCGCGTTGCGGAGCCCCTCATAATCGCCATAGCGCACCGTGATGCCCGCAGGCTCGACCGAGAGTCGGTACGCGCCCTTCACCGCAAAGGGGGCCAGAATCAGGCTGACGGTGGCATCCGCCCCCGTGCGCGGTGCGAGCGTAGGGAGAAAGAGCGAGAGCATCCGAGCCGCCGCCCTGCCCTCCTCGGTCGCGGGGAATACGGGCGTACCCCGAAGGCTTCCCTCCCTTTTTTGCTCCTGCTTCGGGCGCGGTATCATCATTACGGTCATTCTCCTTTCGGTTGTTTAAATTGAGAGCGAGATGCCGAGGCTTCTTTGGTAATCCGCCCAGAAGCGCTCGGGCTTATAGCCGGTCACAAGGCGGAAAGGACCGCCCTCGACGGGGGTAAAGCGGGTGGCACCGCGTTCGGCCTCCACAGCAAGAGTGCCGCGCGCCGTCTCGACCTCCTCGGGAGCAAGAAGCGCGTACGCGAGAAGGGCATCGTGGAAGTAGATCCGCTCAACGGTCGTAGGGATCGCATCCGAGACCGGCCGCCAGCGCGGTATGTCACGCAAGAGCGCCTTCAAGGGGCGGGGTGGGATCGAGAAGCGGCAGGTCTCCTCCACTCCGATCACAAGGCAAGGAGAGGCACAACGGAAAAACACGGTCGCGGCCGCCTCGCGGTCACAGAGGATATTCCATTCGACCTCTCCCCAGCGCGAGGTATCAAAGGCGGGATCCTCGGTATAGCGCCCGCCCATCACGGCAAGTCCGCCGAGCAGCGCGGGGATATGAGGATAGCGGGTAAAGAGGGTCGCCACATTGGTAAGCGGTCCGATGGCCACGAGTGTGACCTCATGCGGAGATGCCTCGACCGTCCTTCTCATAAATTCAATCGCCGTTTCCTCCTCGGTACAGTCAAAGGGGCAGCACTTCGCGATAGCCTGCTGGTTGACGGTCAGCCCCTCCTGACGCAGGATGCCCGAGGTGGGCTCGGAGAGCCCGACCCGCACGGGGACCCTTTGCCCCGCCGCTAGGCACACGGCGTGGGCAAGGCGGGCGCGGAGATGGGGAGCGCCCGTGACCGTCGTAATGCCGAGAAGCTCGACATCACGGCGCCCGAGAAGATAGGCGAGCGCCAGGCAATCGTCAATATCGCATCCGATATCGGTGTCAAGTAAGATTTTCATTTTCTCTCCCAAGTGTTTGTTTGTAGTTCTTTATTGTGCAAAAAGCTTTCGAAGCGCCGCCACCTCCGCCTCACTCGGGACGGTAAAAGAGGGGGGCGCCAACCCGAGCCTTCGGTACTTGCCGTATCCCAGCGTGTGATACGGCAAAAGGGTGATCTCCTTCGGGCGATAGGGACGCAAGAAGTCCCGGATGGCCAGCATCTCCTCCTCGGTGCCGTTGCACTCGGGGATCAAGGGAATGCGGATATGAACGGCTGCCCCCGACTCAAAAAGGCGGCAAAGGTTTTGAAGGATCCGCTCGTTCCCCACCCCGGTAAAGGCGCGGTGCCGCTCACTTGACAGGCACTTGATGTCATAGAGGAAAAGATCGGTGCAGTCGAGGAGTGGCAGAAAGTGCTCGAAGGGAACGTCCCCTGCCGTGTCGATCGCCGTACGGATCCCGCGATGCTTACATTCCCGAAAAAGCGCGGCGAGGAACTCGCTTTGCAGCATACATTCGCCACCCGAGGCGGTCACGCCGCCGTCCGGGCGGTAAAAGGGGATATCCTCCGCGGCGATATCGGCAAGCTCCCGAAGGGTATATTCCCGTACGGCGGGCTCCTCGCCCCCCGTGAGGCCGATGCCCTCGGGATTATGGCACCAGGCACACCGCATCGGACAGCCGTGAAAAAAGAACACAGTGCGGATCCCGGGGCCGTCGACCGTCGAGCCGCGCTGAATGTCGAAGAGCCGCGCCGTCTCCATCAGAAGACCGTCCTTTCCATCACATACTTCTGTGTAACGGGATCGAGGTCGATAAACCGTGCCGAATATCCGCTGACACGTACGATCAGATTTTGGTATTTCTGCGGCTCTCGGAGTGCGCGCTCCATATCCTCCTTCGCGTAGCAGTTGATATTAAGCTGAAGTCCCCCGATCTCGAAATAGCGCTTCAGAAGCTCCGAGAATTTCTGGGGGTCGGCGGTGATCAGACCGCGCGAGACATTCATATTCGTGACATAGCCGCCACCACGAGGATCCGACTTAGCGGTCGAGAGGAGCATGGCGGTGATCCCCGAGGTATCTGTCCCCGGCATCGGAGAATTGGCGAGCGCAAACGGCTCGCCGCAGGGTCTGCCGTCGGCAGAGGCGGCGGTGGCAGGGCCGATCGTGATGCCGCCGGGGTTCACATTGGCGACGGTGCAATAATGGAAGCCGCAGGCCCTGCCGTAGCGGTCGGCGGTGCGATTGATAAACTCCTCAATAGGGCGCATAAGGTCATCGGTCGCGGGCTTGTTGTTGCCGTATTTATCGACCGAAAGGAAGAGACGGCGCTCCTCCTCATAGCCCTCAAAATTCACATCGAGGATATGAATAAGCTCGGGGAGGGTAAACCGCTTTTCCTCATAGACCAGCCGCTTGATGACAGCGAGGCTGTTGACGGTGTTCACAAGACCGAATCCCTCGATGTTCGCCCCGAAATAGCGGATGCCCCCGTGGAGGATGGCCGCCCCACGCTCAAAGCAGTCCCGCATCAGGATGCTCGGCAGGACAAAGGCCGCCTCACGCGCGGCAATCCTCCGCTGATGGGCGTGCAGCTTGGCATCCAGCGCGATGCGCGCCTCCAGCTGGCAGTAAAGCGCCTCCATAAGATCGGAAAAGTTCCGAAACGCCTCGGGCTCCCCCGTTTCGATACCGATCCGCTCACCGCTGACCCCATCGCGCCCGTTATGGAGCGCCGCCTCAAGCGCCTTCAAAATGCGGAGAGTGGAATTGGGCGAGCCAACGCTCTTCCCCGCGATGACCAATTCACCGCAGCCGAGGGGGGCATAATCCACGGCGTCCTCATAAGGGAGATGCATCCCCTCCATGACCCCCTCGATATAGCGCTCATCGTTATAGAGGGTCGGATAGATGCACCCCTCGGCGATCGCGCCGAGCGCCCGCTCAAACAGCAAGGGGTCCTGCCCCTTATAAAAGCGGAGCGTAAGCACGGGCTTGATGAGGTGACGGCGGCGGACAGCCTCAATCGTCAGGAGCGCGAAGCGGTCGGCATTCTTCTCGTTCGGCCGCCCAAGCCCGCCAATGATCACACGGGAGTCATAGGCACCGCAGTTGCGGAAAATGAAATCAAAAAATTCGGAAATGAGGCGGATCGCCCCCTCCTCATCAAGGCGCCCCTCGGTAAGATCGGCGGCAAGAAAATCAGCGAAACAGACATCCATTCTGCCAAAATTGTCAATTCCGGTCAGAATAGTCAGAATGACCGTCAGCTGCATCGCCTCATCCAGCGATTCGGGTGGGCGGTGCTGCAGGGCAAGGAGCATACGGGAAAGGGTAGCAAGGCGCTCACGGTGTGCGGGCGCGGCCTTAGCCGAAAGCTCCTCGGCACGGAGGCGGTACCCCTCCATCGTGCGAAGGACGATATCAAGGTTCAGGCGTAGGGCGGTATAAAAGGTCCGTCTATCTCCGCAGGCCTCGCGCTCATACTGCTCGACCTTGCGGCAAAGCCCCGGAATACCGCTTTCAAGGACAGCGCGAAAATCCGGCATGATCCCGGCAATCCTCGTATCAAAGCTCCCCGAAATAAAGCCCGTACCGAGGGGAGTGCCCGGGCGCCCCACGCGGCGGTACCCGTCGGAATCGAGGGTGAACATCGGCGGCAGATAATAGTCGCGCAGCTCCTCGGGGGCTTCCTCGCGGATCTTACGGAAGGTCGCTTCCTTTTTCCAGAATTCGATCAGCTCCTCGACCTCGGCCGCACGGTGGGGATACTCACGGGCCAGCGCACGGAGCGCCTTCAGCGATGCGTAATAGCCGATCTGCCCCGCGGTCTTCGGGTGGAAGGTGACGGGGAGATTACTAAAGGTAAGAAAGGCGTTGACATCCCCGTTCCCTGCAAAGAAGTCATCCTCCCGAAGATCAAGGAGGCTTGCGGGATACAGGCAGGCGAGGCAATGCGCCTCGCGGATGGCGGGGGCGGCATCGTAATATTTTTGATAGGCCTCGGTAAACGCATTCGATATATCAATATAGGATTCTTTCATGGTGCTCACTCCTTCTGTCTCTATCATATCCCATCCGCTCTCCCATTTCTACCCATTTTTTTGCAAAACATTTGCAGATATTAATATTTTCAAAAAGGTGTTGACTTTTTGCGCTTTCTATGTATACTTTTTGGTAGAGAGAGGGGGATGCCATGATAACAGATCCAGAAAAAATGAGCCTGGGCGCAGGCCTCCAGCAGATAAAAAGCAGAAAATATCGGATAAGCTCCGTCCCCCTGCATTGGCACGATTTTTATGAGATCGAGGTCGTCACGGACGGGGTGGGAACTCACATCGTAAACGGGGTCGGCTATGAATGGCGCCGCGGCGAGATGCACCTGATGCGGCTGGTCGACTTCCATGAGATCGACCTCCCCCATGGGGGTGAGGTGCATCTTGTCCAGATCAAGCCCGCCCTGATGCCCGAGGAGTTCTTAAAGGCGATGCGGGAGCCCGGCGCAAGCCTTTTGACCTACCTTTCGGAAAAGGAGCTGGGCTATATCGATGCCCTCTGCTCCATGCTGGAGGAGCAGGAGCCGTACGACCCGCGCCTTACCGAGCACATCCTCAGCGTGATCCTTACCGTCTTTTTCGGGAAGATCAAGGTCTCCCCTTCGCCGCCCGCCGATGACAGTCTTTTGGGGCAGCTCCTTTTGTATATCGGAGAAAATCTCCGCAGTGAGCTATCGCTTGCGGAGCTGGCAAGCCACTTCTACATCAGCAAAAACTATCTTTGCTCCTACTTCAAAAAACGGATGGGCAAAACCGTCCTTACTTATATCAAGGAATGCCGCCTCGGCTACGGTGCCAAGCTTTTGGCATCCACTTCCCTTAAGAGCATCGAGATCAGCGAGGCTTGCGGATACGGCTCGGTTTCAAATTTCCTGCGCGATTTCAAAAGGATGTACGGTCTCTCCCCGATGCTGTACCGTGAAAGGGCACGGGCAGGCGGCAAATAGGCAGAAGAATGGGAGATTTGTAAATAAGACTTGTCTTTATCGCTCCTTCTTGTCACGAGTTCCCTGCACGCGACTGCAAAAGCAGGAACAAAAAAGGCGCCGAGGCGCAATGTCATTAAGTTAAGATAATAGCGAAATAGGGAAATGTACCCAACAAAGCCAAAGTGGCGGAGATAGGTGCATTTTTCGTTTGTAAAGCCCCTGCCAAAACGGAGGCCCGGCGCTGTCCATACGAAGGATCTCGCGAGGCAGAAACGGATGCGGAGCGAGGCGGAAGGGAGTGTGAGCGCCGACGGCGTATACACAATACGCCGAGGTGGGCACGCGACCGACAACGCAGCAAGCAAAAAAGCAACCCCGTGGGGTGCTTTTTGCGGTCGGACAATTTATGCCCGCGACTCGCGGAGATAAAACCGCGTGAGACTAGGCGCACCGAGAAGCGGAGGCGATGGCGTAGTAACCTACGTCGAGCCGAGCATCGCAGGAGCAACGACGTAAGCAAAAAGGCATCCCGTAGGATGCCTTTTTGCGGCCACGCAGTTTTAGCCCGCGAGAGGCTCGCGAGGCAGACACGGATGCAGAGATAGGCGGAAGCGGACGCCCGCGCCGACGGTGTAGCCAACCTACTCCGAGGTGAGGGCGCGCCGCGACAACGACGCTATGCGCCGTTTATGCCCGCGAGATCAGTCGAGGGTGAGCCCCCCACCACACCTCCTCATCACCCTGCGCAGGGTGTGCGGGAAGTCCTCATGCAGGCGGCGCAGCATTTGGGCGCAGAGGGCTTCGGGGAGGTAGATGCCGCCGTCAAAGGTGCCTGCCAGGCAGATGTTGACATCTTTTTGACAAGTTTCTTTTACGTGACACAGGAGCTCGTGCGCTTTTTTGCCGCTTTCCGTCCAGTTGGCGGCGTATTGGCGCCAGGCGTTTGCGCGGATACGGCGGTCGTGGCGGGCTATCCTTTCGGCGTTGTCACCCATGATGTAGGGGCCGCGCTGCATGGCAAAGCGGCTCCAGTCCAGCATCATGACCCCCTTGAAGACCAGGCCGACACCGACCCCGCCACGCAGGGAAAGCAGCTTTTCGGTAAAGGCCAGGGTCTTTTTGAAGTCCTCCTCCCTCGGCAGGGCCGAGGAATAGGAATAGGGGAAGGCGCCGCAATCCTCCCACAGGATCTCAATGCGCGGATCGACCCGCTCGATCTCGGAAAGCCAGCTTTTTACCGAGGTGGCATGCAGGCCGAAAAGCAGGCGAAGATCGGGCTTTTGGGCGTACAGTGCCGCCGCCGTACCGTTGACAAAATCGGTGACGATCCGCGCGATCGGCTTGCCGTCCAGAATCTCCTCGTGCCGCTCGGTAAAGGATTGGAAGTAGATACCGTCACACCCTGTCGGCGCGTAGATCTCACGGTAGGCCTTTACCACCTTTTCCTTCAGGGCAATAAGCGCCTCCTCCGGGATGGTTTCGGCATCCTTACCGATCTCGCGCCAGCCCCAGGAATACCCCAGGATCACGCGGATGCCGAAGGAGTGGGCGTACTCGATGATATCCTCGATGTTCAGGGGAAGGTAGTCGTTCCAGATAATGACCTCGTTCAGCCGCATGCGAGCCATGTTTTCGATATAGGCGCGGTAGCTGTTGAAGGAGTGCCCCCAGGTAAAGACGCTTCGCCTGGCAAAGGCGGGGCGCTCGGTATAGCTATAGATCCGCAGGGGGGAGTCGAAGATAAGGTCGGGCATCGGGTTCGGGCAATGGTCGGGGGCTGAGCCCGGGATATAATCGTCAAGAAAGCTGACAACGGCGGCGTACAGCTCGGCCTCTGTGTGTGCCGTTAAGATCACGTAGCGCCCCTCGGGGTCGGTCGGGTTTTCGATGACCCGCACAAGAAAGCCGTCATGCGGGACTTCATCCTCGGATACGTAGGTGCGGATGGTGGGGCTATCGGCATACAGGCCGATAAAAAATGCGTTTTTCGATATCTCGCAGCCCTCCCGCTCACAGGGGAGGACGTAGATCGAATAGACCTCCGGCTCACGGATGATCAGCCCGCCTGCCTCACGCGAGAGGAGCTGCACCGCCCGCTTTGCCACCCCCCGGTAGGATGCGTAGATAATTTTCCAATCCTTTTGCTTCATATGCCTCTGCCTGCCTTTCGTGCTTTTTTATCAGTATACCATAGCCCTGCCAGAAAAAACTATACCGTTCTGCATGCAAAAATATCGTTTTTCGAGCCTTTCCTCTTGACAGATGCGCCGCCCTCGCGTTATACTTTTGATAAGAAAGGAGTGCGCCATGAGGATACTACCGCCTTCCGCCCTGGCCGACGGCGAATTTTCGGTCGGCTTTATCAATGCCCTCTTGCAGCACTGGCACACCACCCGCAGCTTTCAGTGCATCGGCGCACCGAAAAAGCAGCACCTCCTGCTCCTCCTTGACGGGTGCCGCGTGACCTATCGGGACGCCGCAGGGCGCATAAACGTTGCCGAGGCGGGGGACGTGGTCTACACCCCCGCGGGCAGTGAATACTGCGCTACCCTCTCGGATTTTTGCGATGCGCACGCCCACACGGTGGGCATCAATTTCTCGCTTACCGACACGGCGGGGATGCCGCTTGCCCTCTCGGATGGGATCCTTATCTTCCGTGGGGGCGCCGCCAAGACCTCCCCCTTCTTTCACCGCGCCGCCGCTACCCTGCCCACCCCGCTTACAGGGCGGATCCTTTTGCTGGAGGCCTTGGGGGCCCTCACTGCTGACGGCCGCACCGAAAGCGCCCCCGCCGCCATACGCCCTGCCCTTTTGCGCCTTGCCGAGGACGGCGGCCTTCTAACAAGCGTTGCCGAGATGGCCGCGCTTTGCCACCTCAGCGAGCCCTACTTCCGCAAGCTTTTCCGCCATAGCATGGGGGTGGGCCCGGCCGCCTACCGCAAGCGCCTGCGGCTTGAGCGCGCCCTTGCCTACCTAGAGTTCGGTGAGGTTTCTGTCGGGGAGATCTCGGAGATGCTGGGATACGCCTCGGTCTCGCATTTTATCAAGGAATTCGGCCAGGGGTTCGGTATATCCCCCCTCCGCTACCGAAAAAGCACGGGCAGGCGGGACGGTGCCGCAGATGGGACTTGACAGAGGCGGTATTTTTCTGTAAAATAGAAGCAATCACAATCCAAAATAAAGGAGCCCTTCCTATGCTGAATACCATTCTCTTTTCGGATGAGATCACCCTCTGGTGGGACAAGGAATGGGATCGCCCCGATGACCCTGCCTACCGCCTGACCCTGAATCCCGG
>JAGBZZ010000170.1 GCA_017652965.1 Clostridia bacterium
ATAACGGGCTTTGCCAATGCCGTCGTGTCACCCGCGATCGACAGTAAGGCCGAGGGCTACGTCCTCGGAGTGGGCGCAAAGCTCTTCACGGTGGCAGGCCCGGTCATACTTTACGGCACGGTCGCCTCGGTAGTCTACGGCGTGATATACGCGGTAAGAACGCTCTATCTCGGTCTGTAAAGGAGGGAGCGGATTGTCAAGGATAGTTACCTTCGGGGAGCCGCCCGTTCTGATCGGGTCGGCAGGCGTTGTGGGAAGCAAGGAGACCGAGGGAAGGCTCGGTGCGTATTTTGATCTTTGCGACAAAAGCGACCGCTTCGGCATGCAGACCTTTGAGCAGGCGGAAAGCGAGATGCAAAGGCTTGCGCTCAACCTCGCGCTGAAAAAGTCGGGACTTGATGCCTCGGCGCTCGATGCGGTGATGTCGGGGGACCTGATGAACCAATGCGTCGGCTCGTCATACGGTCTGGCAAGCTTCGGCGCTCCGTATTTCGGACTTTACGGCGCATGCTCGACCGCCGCCGAGGGGCTTATCCTCGGTGCGATAGCGGTAAGCTCGGGTGCGTTCAAAAGGGTCGCAACGGTGTCATCCTCGCATAACAGCTCGGCGGAAAGACAGTTCCGTTTTCCTCTCGAATACGGCTCGCAAAGACCGCCCACCGCACAGTGGACGGCAACCGCGGCGGCGGCATTCGTTATTGCCGAAAACGGCGTTTCGTCGGTTACGGGTGCGATGCAAGAAGGGTTTGGCGGCAACGTAAGGGTAGGAATAACCGAGGCTCTGCCCGGCAGGATAGTGGACAAGGGAGTGACGGATCAGAGCAATATGGGTGCGGCGATGGCGCCTGCCGCCGCGTCTACCCTCTACACCTATTTTTCCGAGAGCGGAAAGCACCCGAGCGACTTCGATCTTATACTCACGGGTGACCTCGGTCACGGGGGTAACGCGATCTGCCGTGAGCTTCTCGAAGCACAGGGCTTGCGCCTCGGAGCGGTATTCACCGATTGCGGAATACTTCTTTATGACGGCAAGCGTCAGGATACTCATTCGGGCGGATCGGGATGCGGATGCTCCGCGTGCGTTACGGCTTGCTACGTTGCGGATCTGTTCGCAAAAGGGGACGTAAAGGACGTCCTTCTGGTCGGAACGGGAGCGCTCATGAGCCCCTCCGCGCTGCTCCAGGGACTGAGTATCGCCGGCATAGGACATCTCGTGCGCCTGACGGCGCTTTGATCCCGCCTTGCGGCAAAATGAAAGGAGAACGTAATGGAAATTTTTCTCGGAACCGTCCGTGCCTTTGCGGTGGGCGGAACGCTCTGCGCCGTGGCGCAGATACTGATCGATAAAACGAGGATCACTCCGGCAAGGATACTCGTTTCGTACGTTTCTGCGGGAGTGGTCCTCTCGGCACTCGGTGTTTACGGTGAGCTGCTGAAATTCGCGGGTGCGGGCGCAAGCGTGCCTTTGACGGGCTTCGGTCACGTTCTGGCGCAGGGTGTGGAAAATGCGGTCGATCAGTACGGTGCGCTCGGTATACTGACGGGAGGTCTTACAGGTGCTTCGGCGGGGATCACCTCCGCTATGCTGCTCGGCTTGCTTGCCGCGATAGTTGCCCCGTCGCGCCCCAAATGACCCGTCTGCCGCCGACCGCTATGCTGCTCGGCGGCACATTTTGAGGTTGTGGTGAAAATCCCCAAAAACTCTCTTTTTTGTTATTTATATTGCACAATGTGCGAAATTCGGGCATTTGGACGGTATGTAAAAATTGTTGAAAATTACGCCAATTGTTGACAAAAAACATTCCGATGTTGATTTTTTGCATTGTATTGCGCTTTATTTAATGATATAATATGTGCAAGCAAATATATCTTGCAAAAGGAGTGCAATTTATGAAAAAGATCAGGTTGCTTGCCATTCTTCTGGCGATACTCATGATCATCCCCTTCGGAATGTTCGTTGCTTGTGACGAAGATACCGGCGATGACGATGATGATACCAATGATGATGGCACCACGGATGACGGCGGAGATGACGATACCAGCTCCGGCCCCTCACATAACGTTGTATACGATGACGACGGTACCAACGCTGACGGTGGATACCTTATGTATTTCCACTTCAACGCTGCCGGTAACGGAATGCTCGGAATAGTTCCTCCCAGCACCGATACCACCAAGCCCGAGTCTGCGTACATACTCGAGCCCCCTTACTCTAACTACCTTGAGGGTACTCTTGTAAACGGCGCAAGCTACACCGTAAGGAACGACGGTCTGAGAAGCTTCCTCGCAATGGAGCGCCGCGACGTAGCGGGAAGCCCCACGATCAAGATCAAGGTCGATGAGGCGCTTGCTTCCGATATTGATGCGGATCACATGATCCAGTTCGACGTACTGTTCGATGACGGAATGTTCGGTTCTCCCATCGATATCTACGGTACTAAGAACGCGGGTAAGTCCAAGTACACCTTCGCAAGCATTGAGAACGGTGCTATCAAGGACGGTAACGGAACCGTTGTTTACGGTGACAAGGATACCGACAAGGATGGCTGGATCACCGTATCCATTCTTATTGCTGAGCAGAACAGAACCTACGATATCTACGTTGACGGCGTAAAGCAGACCAACGGTGCTGCAATGCCCTCCGTTGATTCGTATCCCGCATGGACCAGCTACAAGCCCTACAACTACTGCATAGGTGTAAGAAACCAGGGTAACGCCGATACGTTCTTCTTCATGGATAACCTTTGCATGAAGAACGGTAACGAGACCACCCTCGGTATCTACAAGGGTGAGGACAGCCTCGGTGTATACTACACTTCTGTTCCTTCTTATGAGAATAAGGTAGACCTCACCAAGCAGGGCATTCTTGATTTCATCGGAACCGCTAACTCCATGCTCAACGTTTCTCCCTTCGGAAGCTCCAAGCTTCTTCTTGCTAACGCTCTTACCCTTACCAAGATCGGTAGCGATGACGGAATGGACGTTCTTGAGGACCTTATGATCGACTACGGTGCCGAGACCGGCGCTTACACCGACGGTGCGATCTCCATTTTCGAGAACGGCAACGCATACATCAAGGCATGGCTCGAGGTAGATCCCGAAGATGAGGATTACGCTGTATACAACGTAGCTACCAAGGGCTACATCGTATACGATAACGATAAGACCGATGCGGTCGAGCCCGTTGAAGGAACCTACACCGTAACCGGCGGAATCATCACCGTTGAGTGGGTTGGCGATGCTCCCGTATTCGGTACTGCAGCCGTCACTTATCTTAAGTATGACGCCGCAACCTCTACCGTTTCTATCTACGCTGACGCAGCTGCGGCAACCAAGGTAGAAGGCGCAGACTTCATTCTCTACAAGGCTACCGAGGCTTATGCGTACACCTACTACGCAAACATCGGTGAGGGCGACAAGTACACCCTCCGCATCGATCCCTTCCTCGGCATTGCTTCCCTTAAGGTAGTAGGCGCTGACGGAACCACCGAGGGCGAATACCCCTACACCGTTGACGGCTCTACCGTAACGGTAAACTCCTTAGCATTTAATTATAATGAAGAAGACAACACCTTCACCGTTGGCGAGACCGTGTACACCTGCGTGGTGCGTGTCAGAGCTTCCTGGTAAAGCAAATATGTATGATACCGGCTGTACCGAAAGGTGCAGCCGGTTCTTTACAATCATTCACCATCAAT
>JAGBZZ010000171.1 GCA_017652965.1 Clostridia bacterium
ATGGTCGGCATCAGTGCCTGAAAGCCGCCGAACCAGCAGCCGCAGGTCATACTTGCTTTTACCGTTGCTTTCTTCATTGCCAGGCCCTTGCAGATGGAAACCGCAAAGGCATCCATGCTGACACCCACGGCGCATGCCGGCGTGGGGCTTGCCTGCTCTACGGGTTGCACCGCCTGCGTCGAAGGATGCCCGATGAAGGCACTTTCGACCGATCGAGTTGCAACGGTTACAATCAGAGAGGGCGAAAGCTACACGGTCATGAAGCGTGATGAAACGCGCTGTATGTGGGCGCGCTCGCTTGCCATGTGCGAGGGTGCGGGCTCGGGGCAGCTTGGCTGGCAAATCCCGGATATCCCCGTTCCCGAGGTCATCACTCCCGAAAAGATCGACGGGGCGCTCGCCTCCAAGGATAAGATCCAGACAATCTGCTATCAGTGCCCGAACTTCACCGACATTATCGTCGAGCGCTGCCTGCAGGTCTGCCCCATCGGGAAGAAGGAAACCGAATAACCTCAAAAGAAGCTTCATATTTAGGCATAACCGCAAGCAAAAGGGAGGCGTACTGTTTTTACAGCACATCTCCCTTTATCATTTTTGTAATTTGAATTGGTTTAGGGTTGAAAAGCCAAGGCTTTTCTGCCAATGGATCGTATTTTGTTTGCTCTCCCCGCTCTCCCCCTCGGAGTACTTAGTACACCTTCGGGAAGAGATCTTCAATTTCTGCTCTAAATCTGCGCGCCCGCAAAAAACGAGCCGCGACCGCGGCTCGTTTTTCATTTAATACAAAAGGTACGGCTTTCTTCGCTCGGCAAAGGCGGCGGCATCGGCCTCCCACGGCTCAATAAGCGAAAGAATGCTCTTACCGCTTGCCACGCAATCGAAAACATCGTCCGTGCCCATACGGGGGCGTGCCCAGCCGCCCGCCGCCTCAAAGTCCACGATCTCGGGATAGAGCTTGACAAGGGCGTCCATGATATGAAGCTGGGTTCTGACCGCACGGAAGGTGTCGCGGTTTTTGATCAGTAGCACCACGCCGCGGCAGGGAATCAGCGTCTTGCGGTCGGTCCAGGTGGTGGACATAAAGGAGCGCGGCACAAAGAATACGTCGTCAAGCCCGCGCGAGTTGAGCTCCTTGGCCAGATCCTCCCCCGAGAATTCGGGGCGGCCAAACCACTCGAAGGGAATGACCGTCTGATGCCCGAGGGCAAGGTTAGAGCCCTGCAAAAGACCGAGTGTCAGATAGGAGAGAAGCCGCTCGGGGGTAGAGATATTCGGCGTAGGGGGCAACCACATAAGCCCGGTATCGCTATACCACATATCACGGCGCCAGCCCTCCATGGGCAGAACGGTGAGGTTAAGGCCAAGCTTTCTTTCGGCATTATGGAACAGGGCGATCTCGCCGATGGTCATACCGTGGCGCAGGGGATAACCGTAGCCCGTGAGGATCGTGCCCTCATACTTCGGCTCGGTGCACTTGCCCTCCACGATATCGCCGCGCAGGGGGTTCGGGCGATCAACGATAATGACCTCGCACCCGGCCTTTGCCGCCGATTGCAGAAGAAGCTGCAGCCAGGGGGTAAAGGTCCAATGTCGAATACCGGAATCCTGGGCGCAGTAAAGGACGGCATCTACCTTGCGAAGCTCCTCGACAGGTGGGCGATACTCGGGATAACGGTAGAGATTGACGATCGGAATGCCCGTCTTGGGATCAACGTCCCCGAGGTTGTCGTGCTCGTTTTCAAGGTCGTTGCGGATACCGTGCTCAATGCCGAGGAAGAAGGCGACCTCCGCCCATTTCTCCTCCACGATCACGTCCATCAGAAAACGACCGTCGTTATGGATCGCCGAGCTGTTGACCATCATCGCGATCCTTTTGCCGCGTATTGCCCGCTTCAGGC
>JAGBZZ010000172.1 GCA_017652965.1 Clostridia bacterium
CCCTTCGTGTCATACCACAGCTTAATGATCGAGCCGTCGATCTTTTCCAGCACTCTGGCACTGCTCCAATCGATCCTGTCGGCATACCCCTCGCTGTAATTGCCGAATTTACGGAAGGGCCAGCACACCACCTCGTACTGCTCGGTATCGAGAATAATGCCACGCGCCTCCTGCACGATAGGATCGTAAAAATCGGCATTGATCTCATAATTGAACACGGCATATTCCCCGTCTCGCTTGATCCGCAGGTCATAGTCTCGCTTCAGCCTTTCCTCCCAATCGCCGGGATGGGCAGCAAGAAACCGGCACAGGTAAGAATTCGTATTCATAAAAGCCTCCTTCCGGGTAAAGCCCGGGCGGCCACAGGCCACCCGTTTTATTTTGAGGCATCGTTTTTTGGCAACGTCCCCTCCATAAAAAGCAAAAAACCACCCGTTTGGGTGGTTTGGTGGAAATAGGGGGGCTCGAACCCTCGACCTCACGGATGTGAACCGTGCGCTCTGACCAACTGAGCTATATTTCCGACTTGCCTGTACATTATAGCACACGTTTTCGTGTTTGTAAAGGGGTTTTTGCAAAAAAAACAAAAAATCATAAAAACTCCTTATTTTCCTCATTTTTTTGCGCATTTGCGCAAAGGGCGTCCGCGTCACGGCTTCTTTTCTTCTTGTGCACCGTAAAAAATCCGATAAGCGAAACGCACAGCGATGCGCCGACGTCCAGGATAATATCCTTCATCGTATCCAAAAGGGCAACGCGCCCCACGTAGGGTGTCATATCGGGGGCAGCGTAGTGCTGCATATTCAGCCGCAGTATGCCGTCCACCGCAAATTCGTAGATCTCCCAAACCGTGCCGACCATAACCGCAAAGGAAAAAGCAAACAGCGCCACAAAGGCAGGATTCATGGAAAGCTTGATGTGGCTTTCCTTGTTCATCCAATCCACAAGGATAAAGCCAAGGGTAGCCAGCATCGCCGCGCTGAAGGCATGCAGGACCGAATCCCAGATCCCAGGAAAAAGATGGTAGAACGAAAGAATTTCGCCAAGGATGATAGCCGCATACAAAAAGACGTAATAAAGGATGCACATCACCCCGGGCACCATCAGACGCAGCTTGCGCGAGAACACGGTGGGAAGCGTCATCACGACAAGCCCGAGGCAGCACTGCACCAGCATCAGAAGATAATCGCTTTTCAGCTTGCCGTGCGGATCGCCCGGCGGCGCATCGCTTGTAAGCAAAAAGCGGATCAACGCATACACCGTACAGAGCAACAGCGTAATAAACAGAACCCCCGCAACCGTCCTTTGTGCCCGTTTTGCTTTCATACCGCTTCCCCACTCCTTTCGCATTTCCTTTAATAACGCCTGCTTTTCAAGAAGTATACTATCTTTTTTCCCGCCTGTCAATTGCGGCACTCTTTTTTTACATTCTGTTTATCATTCCTCCAAAGAACGTTCATAAAGTTTGCAAATCTTGCTCTCATAGAAAAAATCTTTGTCGGAAATTTACCTATTCTTTCTTTTTCTATTGAAAAAGCTTTTGCCGTTTGCTATAATGATATTCGTGAGAATAGGGATAGCAAAATCCCGGAAAGCAGGTAGGTTTATGTTTGTGAAAAGCAACTCGGTCATCTCGGATGCCGAGCTTAAGCAGTATTTGGCCGACTCCCTGAAGGGGCGCGATCTGAAGAAGGTCCTTCTCCTCCCGCCTGACTATACGCGGATGTATTCCGGCGCCGGTAAAATTACTGCCTTTTACTATGAAATGTTGAAGGATACGTGCGAGGTGGACGTTATGCCCGCCCTCGGCACGCACGTACCGATGACCGAAGAGGAATGCGAGACCTTCTTCCTCGGTAAGATCCCCTTCGATCGCATCGTGGTCCACAACTGGAGAACCGATGTTGTCAAGATCGGCGAGGTGCCTGCCTCGTTTGTCAGTGAGGTATCGGACGGCCTTGTGGAGAATCCGATCGACGTTGAGGTCAACAAGCGCATTATGGATCCCTCCTATGATCTGATCATTTCTGCCGGTCAGGTCGTCCCGCACGAGGTCGTGGGGATGGCAAACTATTCGAAGAACATCTTCGTCGGATGCGGTGGCAGCAGCATGATCAACAGCTCGCATATGCTGGGCGCCTTCTATGGGATGGAGCGCATCATGGGGCGTGACTTCTCGCCTGTGCGCCGTGTCTTCGACTACGCGCAGGAAAATTTCATGAAGGAGGTTCCTCTGCTCTACGTCCTGACGGTTACCACCAACACCGGTGACGTCACCAATCTGCACGGCCTGTATATCGGCACGAGCCGCGATCTTTTCGAGATGGCGGTTGCCCACAGCCAGGAGAAGAACCTCAACCATATGGATAAGCCTCTCCGGAAGGTCGTGGTCTTCCTCGACCCGCGTGAGTTCAAAAGCACCTGGCTTGGTAACAAGGCGATCTACCGTACCCGCATGGCCATTGCCGACGGTGGTGAGTTGATCATTCTTGCCCCCGGTGTGCGCATGTTCGGTGAGGATGCGGAAAACGACCGCCTGATCCGCAAGTACGGCTACGTAGGACGCGAAAACATCCTGCGCCTTGTTAAGGAAAACGAGGATCTCCAGGAGAACCAGTCGGTTGCGGCCCACCTCATCCACGGCTCCTCGGACGGACGCTTCAAGATCACCTACTGCACCGAGCTTCTCAGCGAGGAGGAGGTGCGTTCGGCGGCGTTTGATTACGTCCCCTATGCCGAGATCGTGAAGAAGTACGATCCCGCTAAGCTGACCGACGGCTTCCACACCATTGACGGTGAGGAGATCTTCTACATCAGCAACCCCGCCCTCGGCCTTTGGACGAGAGACTGATATGGAAAAGCTGATCGATCTGCACACACACTCCTTTTGCTCGGACGGGTCGATGACCCCGCGTGAGCTGGTGGCGCACGCCAAGGAATCCGGCATCGCGGCGATCGCCCTTTCGGATCACGACGGCGTGGCCGGTGTCCGCGAGGCGATGCAGGAGGGTGAGCGGCTTGGCGTTGAGGTCATACCCGCCATTGAATTTTCGGTGACCTCCGACACCGAGACCCACATTCTCGGCTACTTTATCGATCCCGAGTCCCCCGCAATGGACGATGCCATGGTAAAGATCTTCGAGGCAAGAGAGTACCGCGCCCGCGTTACACTCGAAAAGCTGAACGAGCTTGGCTTCCCCATCACGGTGGAGGAGGTCAAGAAGGTGGCAGGCGGTGCCCTCCTCTGCCGTGCGCATTACGCCAGGGTATTGATGGACAAAGGGCTAGTGCCCAGCGTGAAGGAGGCCTTTGACAAATACCTTGCCAACGGTCGCCCTGCCTACTGCGGCAAGCAGGCCATCAGCGCCGAGGAGGCCATTGCGCTTATCCACGCCGCAGGCGGCATTGCCTTTGTGGCACACCTGCATCTTATCCGCCTTTCGGATGAGGAGCTTTTTGCCTTCCTCACCCGGCTGAAGGCAGCAGGCCTTGACGGAATTGAAGGCTATTATACCGAATACACCCCCGAAATGCAGAAAAAGTATCAGGAAATGGCAAAAAAACTTGATCTGCAGATCTCCGGCGGAACCGATTTTCATGCCGCCATGAAGCCGCATATTGCCATTGGCCGCGGCACGGGCGAATTGAAGATCCCCTACGAAGTACTCGAAAAAATGAAAAATTATTATAAAAACAAAAAGGAAGGTACAAGCAAATGAAAAAGTCTGACATTGGTCTTATTGGTCTTGCGGTCATGGGCGAAAACCTTGTTATCAACATGGAAAGCAAGGGCTTCACCGTTTCTGTTTTCAACCGCTCCACCGAGAAGGTCACGAAGTTCGTCGAAGGACGTGCAAAGGGCAAGAACATTGTGGGCACCTATTCGCTTGAGGAGCTGGTTGCCAGCCTCGAAAAGCCGCGCAAGGTGATGATGATGGTCAAGGCCGGCGTTGCCGTTGACGATATGATCGAAAAGCTTCTCCCGCTTCTTGAGGATGGCGACATCATCATCGACGGCGGTAACTCCCACTTCCCTGACACCGCACGCCGCACCGCGTACGTGGAAAGCAAGGGCAAGCTCTACATCGGCACCGGCGTTTCCGGTGGCGAAGAGGGCGCTCTCAACGGCCCCAGCCTGATGCCCGGTGGCTCGCCTGCCGCCTGGCCGTCTGTGAAGCCCATCCTGCAGGCCATCTGCGCCAAGGTTGAGGACGGTTCTCCCTGCTGCGACTGGGTTGGCGAGAATGGCGCAGGCCACTTCGTCAAGATGGTCC
>JAGBZZ010000173.1 GCA_017652965.1 Clostridia bacterium
CGGTACGGTCACCTCGACCTCCTGCCTCCTTTACTGGCCGTGGATCGAGCGTGCCACCAAGGCGGGTATGGATCCGAAGACCTGGATCGTCGGATGGGAGACCCGTATTCCTACCGGGGATGCGCGCGGCCAGGAGATCATCAACTGGGTCAACACCGGTGACGTCTGGTACTTCGGCTCCTGCTATTCGGGCTGGGAGTTCGGTTACTACAACATCGCCCTGGAGACCGAGGGGCGTGCCTGGGCACACAATGCCGACGGTACTGCCTGGGTGTCCGGCTCGGGCGAGACCCCGTATATCGGCTATCCGAAGTCTGACGGTTACTATTCGCTGAAGTCGGTACAGCCGAACAGCAACGGTGCCATGGCCTCCGGCAACTCGCCCGCCGGCCACAACACCTATTACCTCTTCAACGCCGTCGAGGCGCTGGATATCCCCGGTGAGTGGTACCTTGACCGCGATGCCGGCATCCTGTACGTTTATCCGACCGATGCGATGTTCTACGAGGATCTGGCCGTTTCCGGCAAGGCAACCACCGACCTTGTGCAGTTCAACTCTGTGCAGAACCTGGTGATCGACGGTATCGACGTGGTCGGTACCAACGGCCGCGGCTATCACTTCAGCACCTGCAACAACGTCGTGATCCAGAACGTTGTCATGCGCAATTCCCGCAGCTCGCTGATCAATATCTACAACTGCACCAATATGGCCGTGCTGTATTCGGATTTCTCCTATGCAACCTCCTCCATGGTCAACGTCAGCAATACCGATTCCGCAAGATACCTTGAGGCATCGGGCATTGTGATCCAGAATAACATCTTCCACGATACCTACCCGACCTATCAGACCGGTGTTGCCTTCTCGGGATATCGGATGGTGGTGTCGCACAACTATTTCGAGAACACCAACTGCTCGGGCGGTAACTCTGCCGAGTGTATCATCGAGTATAACGTGTTCGAGGGCGGTAGTAAGGACGTCACCGACGGCGGTATGATCTACACCTGGGGTTGGTCTAACCGCGGCAACCATTACCGCTATAACCTCATTCACATGTTCAACGCGACCCACAACGCCATTTATAATGACGGTACGGGTAGCGGCCACTATACCTACGGTAATACCATCTCCTTCCTGGGCTCCAAGTCCAAGCATAACCAGGGCTGGTACTCCTCCACCGGTATGGGTAACGTGTGTATTGGTAACGTGATGGTCCTGCGTAATCCCTACCAGGCCGCCGCCGCAGGTGCTGCGGATGGTGCCGAGGACGGAAACGTTCTCCCGGCCAGCGCGGGTGACTCGCTGAACGAGTCCGGGCTCTTCTACTACTACTTCGGTGATGAGTATTCGGGCACCGGCGCTGCACGTTACTACAGCCCCGTTGCTTATGACGGTACCCCTCAGCAGACCGCTAAGCTGCATCAGTCCGAGGCAGGCCATTGGTGGGAGGGCATGAAGTGGGATGAGTACAACCACTACACGAGGTACAACGAGGCCGGCTGGAAAGAGACCGCGCCTGCCTTTATGAATATGATGTACGGTACGCAGATCATCCTGGCCGCCTATGCCGACCCGACCTGTGACTATCATCCGAAGTACTTCTACGTGCCGTGGTACCTGACCCATAAGACCTTCACCTTTGATGGGCTTCCGGAGGGGACGGTCGTGGAGATCCCGCAGTACACCTACCTCGATGACAGCGGCAAGAAGATGGTTGTACCGGCACACGTGGCCGAGTATAACGAGGATGGCAGCATCACCCTCACCTACGAGGAGCTCGCCGCCATGGAGCGCTTCCGCCGTCAGCCTGCCGTCTGCGTGATTACCGACAACGTCCTGCTTGGCGGTACGCCCACCAAGGTGAACAACGAGTTTACCAAGATCTCGAATCCCGCCCAGATCGTTGTGGACGGTGTGGCCTCCTATTCGCACTACGTTCCCACCTCGCTTGTGGAAGGCAACTACTTCGAGTACATCTACGATGATGTCCTCTACGATGCCGAAGGCTACAACTATGATTTCCTCCCCGGTGCCCTCGAGTCGATCGCAGAGGTTCTCGGAGAGACCGGCTTTGAGATCATAAGCTCCACAGACTGGGTACAAGCGGGTGTGACGTATCCTTATGATGGGTATTTGAGCATGCAATAATCTCGCGGGCATAAATCGCGCGATACTTCGTTGCTCCTCGTAGGCGACCTCCACGTACGCAAGTACGCGTTCGTCCGCCTACTCCGGTGCGCCTAGTCTCGCATCGATTTCTGCCTCGCGAGCCTCTCGCGGGCATAAATTGTCCGACCGCAAAAAGGCATCCTACGGGATGCCTTTTTTGCTTACGTCGGTGTCGGGGCGTGCCCACACCTCGACGTACATAGGGTTGGCCTTGGTCGGGGAACGTGCCCTTCCGCGTGTCATCTTGAGCGAGCAAAACACCACGGTGCGGTGTTTTGCGAGTCGAACCCGACCCTAGGGAGGGCGGCGGGCACGTAGTGCCCGAC
>JAGBZZ010000174.1 GCA_017652965.1 Clostridia bacterium
ATCGATATTAAAGTTTTTTTGAAACGCATATCTTTTTTCTCCATCAAAACTAAGTTACCCATTCTTTAAAGCACCTTATTATTCATTCAAACACCTTGCATATAAACAAATTAAAGTACGCCACGGCCTTTTTTTCTCATATCATCGCGTCTTTTTATAGCACGTGCTATTTTTCGTTGAGTTACCACATCGTAATATTTTAAGAGATAAAATATGCCACCGCTTGCAATTGCAATGAGCAGTAAACCTATGTACCAAGAATTTTTAAAATCAGCAATGAAGCCTATTATTCCGGCTATTCCCAAAAGTATGTTTAACGAAAAAAGCAAAGGCTTGTTTTTTTCTCGATCACGGGATATTTCGGTTGCTTCTGGATAGCCCTGATAGGACATATAAGTATATTGGTACTTCATTTTTACCTCCTCGAAACAAATACAGTTTTAATATTTCACCGAAACACCACAGAATCACCGAGACCATACTTCTCGGCTTTGCTTCGCTATCGCTTCCATTATAGCACCGCGGGGGAAAAATAGCAACCCCCGTTTCCATACAAAAAGACAGGGAACGGTGTCCCTGTCTCTTTTCTCACTTTCCGCACTTTTTGTCAAAGGCGGGGTTACAGGCGTAGAAGTTTCTCTCGTCGAGGCGATCCTGCGCGCGGCGAAGCGAATCGGCAAAGCGCTGGTAATGCACGATCTCGCGCTCGCGGAGGAATTTCAGCGGGTCGCGCACGTCGGGATCGTCGATCATGCGCAGAAGGTTGTCATAGGTCACGCGCGCCTTCTGCTCGGCCGCAAGATCCTCGTTAAGGTCGGCAATGACGTCCCCCTTGACCCCGATATACTTCGTATCAAACGGCACGCCGGAGGCGGCCTGCGGATAGACACCGGTGGTGTGATCGGTAAAATAGGCGTCAAAGCCCGCCGTGCGGATCTCGGCCTCGGTAAGGTTGCGGGTCAGCTGATAGATGATCGCCGAGATCATCTCAAGGTGCGCCAGCTCCTCGGTTCCCACATCCGTGAGGGTACCGACGATATCGCGGTAGGGCATGGAATAGCGCTGGGAGAGATACCGGGTGGAGGCCCCCAGCTCGCCGTCCGGCCCACCGGCCTGGCTGATGATCATGGCGGCGTATTTGGGGTTCGGATTTTTGATCTTTACCGGGTACTGGAGCTTTTTCTCATAGATCCACATGCATATACCTCACTTTCCCACGGCCAGGGGGTGGCGACCCATTCCCAGCCCTTTTTGGTGTTGGCACCCATCACGGTCAGGGGGCCATAGGCCTTTTCGTAGGCCTCGGTCTTTTGTTGCAGCTCCTCCTGCAAACGGCCGAAGTAGGCAAGCGCCTCGGCGTTTTCGGGGTAGGAATCGAGATACAGGTTGGTCTCCACCAGGGCAAAGGAGAGGGCACGGATCTCGGCGAGAAGCTTTTCCTTCATCTTCGGCCACCTCCTACCGCAAGGGGCTTGTCAAGCTCACGGAACAGCGTGCCGTGGGCAAGCGCCTCGGCGGGGGTATAGGTCATGCGGAAGGCTTGCATCGGGGCATACACCATAGCAAGCGAGGGATAGGCGTTTGGCCCGTCCGGGCGGGTATCGGGCGGCGGCATCGGGACGGCGGCCGCCATCACCTCACGCACTTCGGGCGGGCAAGCCGCCCTGTCGCCGGAGGTCATATATGCGTCATACAGATTCATAGCAGTTCCTTTTTGGAGTGTTTTCGGGGGACTCGCCCCCTCATCCACAGTATATGCCCCCTGCAGGGCGGCGCCACCGCCCCTTGTCGAAAAGGGGAGAAAATATGGGAGTGTCCCCTTGCATAAGCTTGGCACGGCGGGGAAAAAATAGGGACAAACACCAAAAAGAGAGGAAAGGTACAACACATGAAAACACGATTGACAGCCATTGCCGTCGCCCTTCTTTTGCTGCTGGGGACGGGGATCTCGGCCTCGGCCACCGGCCTGCTTGGCGGCGGGGTGGCGGTGCTGGCAGAGGAAACGGGGATGATCAAGGGGGCGATCCGCGGGGATACCGTGCGGTTTTCGGCCACCGACTTCAAGCAGGCGATGGGACTGCGCCGCTTTGAGGGGATCACGGTGACCTCCCTGCCCGATGCGGCGGCGGGCGTCCTTTATTTTGCCGATCAGCCGATCAGCGCAGGGACGACGGTGCCGCGCGCCTCGCTGGCATCGCTCAGCTTTGTGCCCAAGGACAGCACGGTGCAGGAGGCGGCCTTCACCTTTACCTGCGAAAGCTATGCAGGTGGGGCGGAGGTGGACTGCACCATCCGCTTTGCCGAAAAGCTGAACCGCGCCCCAACCGTGACCGACGTGGCGGCCTCGCGCACTGTCAGCACCTATAAGGGCATGCGGGCAGAGGGGACGCTGTGCGCCACCGACCCCGAGGGGGATGCCTTGGAATATCTGATCGTCTCCTATCCCGCGCACGGCACGCTGACCGTGCTTGACACGGCCTACGGTGATTTTGCCTACACCCCCACCGCAGGCTACACCGGGCGCGACAGCTTTACCTTTGTGGTGCGGGACGTCTTCGGCAATTACTCGGCCGCCGCCGAGGTGGCGATCACCGTAGAGGCCGAGGCCCCCCTGCGGTATGAGGATCTTGGCGGGCTTGCCGTCTCACTGCCGGCCATTGCCCTGGCCCGGGAAAGCATTATGACGGGGACACTGGTGGGGGACGGCATGTACTTTGCCCCGGAGGAATCGCTGTCCCGCGGCGAATTTCTGGTAATGGCCATGAAGGCGGCGGGTGTTACGCCGCGCGCCGGGCTCACGCACACCGTCTTTGACGATGACGCCGGCATTCCTGCCGGCATCCGCCCCTATGCGGCCACCGCCCAGGAAAAGGGGTATATCGTCGGCAAGCTTTCCGAGGAGGGGCTGGTCTTTGACTCGGCCGAGGAGGTAAGCCGCGGCGAGGCGGCCGTGATACTGGCCCGCATCCTGAACGTCAAGCAGCCGACGGTGGCGCAAAGCTATCCCGACAGTGAGGGGCTCTCCGGCCGCGTCCGTGAGGCGACCCTGGCGCTTTGCGCCGCAGGGATCTACCCCCGCACCGAGGAGGGGCTGCTGGATGCCGACGCCCCCCTCAGCCGCGCGGCCGCCGCCGAAATGCTGTACGCCACACTGCTGGCAACGAGATAAGCGAAAAGCCAAAAGGGAGATGCACCGCTTTGGGTGCGTCTCCCTTTTGTATTTAGCGGAAGGGGTTACTGCTTCATAACGTGCTGCTTGCCGATCACGAAATGGGTATACAGCACGGCAAAGAGGAGGAGGAGCATCGAGACGGCCGCCAGGATCTGCTGGCCGTAGACCGTTACCCCGAGGACCGTGTTGCCCGCCGCCTGCACGCGCGACAGAATGCGCGAGCCGAGGAAGGCCGCCCCGAAGCCGCATATCCCGCTGATGCTGTTTTTGATGGCGGATGCCTGCACGAAGTAGCGGCTATCGACGTAACTGTAAACAACATTTTGCATGTTTTGGTTGATCCCCGCAAAGCAGCAGGAATACATCACCGAGTAGCCGATAATAAGATAGCGGGTCGCAGGGGTGGAAAGCACCACGAAAAGGAGGGCAAGGGCGGCAAGCACCAGGGCAAGCTCGATCCCCTTGGCGTAGCTGCGTCTATCCGAATACCGCCCGAAGGGACGGGAGATCAAGAGGCGCGCAAGGTGCCCCGCATTGTCGATCAGCGTGACGGCGGTGACGGTAAAGGCAAGCTCCCCAAGGCGATAGCTGCCAAGCGAGCCGATGGTGAAATAGCGCGCTACGTCCCAAAGGACGGCCAGGTAGATCACGTGGCGGAAATTGCGGTTGCCAAGCGTCTCACGCAGGACGGTGCCAAAGGGGATGACCTGCCGCTCGGCCTCGGTTTTGGGCAGATCCTTACTGACCAGCAGGAGGCACACAAGGTCGGCAATACAGAAGATCAGCATGCCCGCCGCCGCAAAGAGGAAGCCGCCCTCGCGGTTATCGGCCGCAGTGAAGGCATCCATTACGTATCCGACGGCCAACGAAAGCACGATGCCCGAGGCCAGGGAGACCATTTCCTTCCATGCTGAGTAGGAGGCGCGCTTGTCGGGGTCTACGAAGGAGTTGCACCACTTGTAAAGCATCGAGACCACGAGGTATTTGAAGAGATAGGCCACCAGCATACACACGATGACGGCCAGCCGCCGATTGGCAAACCCCGGGATCAGGAAGGGGATGAGGTACAGGGACATGAACAGGAATTGGCTCACCATATGAAAGGTGATCACAAAGCGCTTGACGTTGGCGATGCGCTGGACCACAAAGATCGAGCAAAGCTGAAAGAGAAAGGCCAGGGTGATAAAGGACGAGATCAGCATGATCAGCGAGTCGTCCAGTCCGATATACAGCAAAAGGCTTGTCAAAAAGGCGTTGCCCGCAAAGATACTGACAAAGTATTCAAAGGCGCATTCCAAAAGATACGCCGTGCGTGAGCGGCGATATTCGGGCGTGTCAAAGCGTGCTTTTTCTGCCTGCGCGGCGGAGGACGCCTGCAATTCTTCGTTCGTCATAACTGTCTCCTCTCGTTTTTCCTCCCTCATTATAGCACTTTTCCTCCAAAAGTCAAGGCATTGTGAGAAGGAATCGCACCGTCGGCGGTATCGGCCGCGGCGAGGCGGCGGCGCGCTTGCGGTGGAAGGAGCGTGCGGCAGTGGGGATTTTCGAAGATGCGGCTACAGTCTTCGGTACATCCCCTTCCCTTCTGTGTCATATCTGCAGGGAGTGGGGCATATGGATATAGCAAGACTGCCGCAAGAATATGAGGAGGAGCGAAAAAATGGCAAGCACAAGCATCTACCGCGACATCGCAAAAAGGACGGGCGGGGATATTTATATCGGCGTCGTCGGTCCTGTGAGGTGCGGAAAATCTACCTTTATTAAGCGTTTTATGGAGAGTGCCGTGATCCCGCATATGGCAAGCGCCGAGGAGCGCGCCCGTGCGAAGGACGAACTGCCCCAGTCCGGCTCCGGGCGGACGGTGATGACCACCGAGCCGAAATTTGTGCCCGAGGAGGCAGTGACCATCCACCCTGCGGAGGGGGTCACGCTTTCGGTGCGGATGATCGACTGTGTGGGCTATCTTGTGGAGGGGGCGCTTGGGGAAAGCGAGGAGGGCACGCCGCGCATGGTGCAGACCCCGTGGGCGGAGGAGCCGATCCCCTTTGCCGAGGCGGCCGCCATCGGTACCGAGCGCGTGATCCGCGAGCATGCGACGGTGGGGATCCTGGTGACGACCGACGGCACGATCGGGGAGATCCCGCGGGCGGCGTATCTGCCGGCCGAGGAGCGGATAGCCGGGGAGCTTGCGGCGCTTGGAAAGCCCTTTGCCATTGTGCTGAACTCGGCCCACCCGGCCGGAGAGGGAGCGATCTCGCTGGCGTATGAATTAGAGCGGAAGTACCGCGCCCCGGTGGCACTGGTCAACTGTACCGAGCTGAACGAAAACGACATTACCCATATCATAG
>JAGBZZ010000175.1 GCA_017652965.1 Clostridia bacterium
CTTCTTGCCCGACTGCACGATCTGCTCGAGCACGGGGAGAAGATCCTGGATGTTCGAGATCTTCTTATCGGTGATAAGGACAAGGGCGTCGTCAAGGACGGCCTCCATCTTGTCGGTGTCGGTGACCATGTAAGGCGAGAGATAGCCGCGGTCAAACTGCATGCCCTCCACGACCTCGCTATAGGTCTCGGCGCTCTTGGACTCCTCCACGGTAATAACACCGTCCGAGGTGACCTTCTCCATCGCATCGGCGATCAGCGTACCGATCACCTCGTCACCGGCCGAGATGGTACCGACTCTGGCAATATCCTCCGAGCCGTTTACCTTCTTCGAAATCTTACCGAGCAACTCCACGGCGGTATCCACCGCACGGAAGATGCCCTTGCGGAGAACCATCGGGTTGGCACCGGCGGCAATGTTCTTCATACCCTCGCGGATCAGGGTCTGCGCCAGAAGGGTAGCGGTGGTGGTACCGTCACCGGCGGCGTCATTCGTCTTAGTGGCGACCTCCTTCACAAGGGCGGCGCCCATGTTCTCAGCGGCGTCGGGCAGCTCGATCTCCTTGGCGATGGTCACACCGTCATTGGTGATCAGGGGAGTGCCGTACTTCTTATCCAGCACCACGTTGCGCCCCTTCGGGCCCATCGTGATCTTTACCGTGTTGGCCAGCTTATCCACGCCGCGAAGCAGGGCGTTTCTTGCCTCAATGCCATAAAGAATTTCTTTTGCCATGACTGTTTCCTACCTTTCTTATTCTACCACCGCCAGGATGTCGCTCTGTCTGACGATGCTGTATTCGGTACCGTCGCACTTGACCTCGGTGCCGGCATATTTGCTGGTAATGACCTTGTCGCCCACCTTCACGAGCATTTTGACCTCGTTCCCGTCAACCATGCCACCGGGGCCAACAGCTACCACCTCGGCTACCTGGGGCTTTTCCTTGGCCGAGCCGGGAAGGATGATCCCACCCTTGCTGGTCTCCTCGATCTCTACCTGTTTGACCACAACGCGGTCGGCAAGCGGTTTGATTGTCATAAAACGTTACCTCCAAAAATTACAATACCCGTCGTGCGGGATGATTTACACGTTTTAGCACTCATAATGTGCGAGTGCTAATCTGCGTATATTCTAATACACATAATGAGAAAAATCAAGCGTTTTTTGGAATGTTTACATTCTGTTCACATTTTATCCGAGGTGCCGGGCGGGCGCCTATTCGGTGAGGGCTTCTCTGAACACCGCCAGGATTTTTTTCTCCTCCCGCGAGACCTTGACCTGGGTAAGACCCAGGGCGCGGGCGGTCTCCTCTTGGGACATATCGCGGAAATAACGCAAAAGAATGATCTTGCGGCGCAGGTCGGGCAGGCGGGTCAGCACCTCGGCGATGGCCAGGCGATTGAGGTTACGCTCGCCCTCCTCCTCATCATACAGCGTCCCCTCCAGTGTCATTCCCTCGTCCTCGGCATACACACTGTCCGAAAGATAGGATACCGGCGTGACCGATTCCATGGCCGCGGCCGCCTCGGCAGGGGTGACCTCGCACTCCAGTGCCAGCTCTTCAATCCGGATGCATTCCTCGCCCGCCGCCATGCGGCGATCCCGCGCGGCCATCAGCCGCGCCCCCAGCCGTTTTTGACTGCGCGGCACCTTCATCGGACCGTCATCCCGCAAAAAACGGCGGATCTCTCCAAAGATCAGGGGGACGGCATAGGTGGAGAAGGCACAGCCGCGCTCGGGGTCAAAGGTGCGGATAGCCTTCAAAAGCCCCAGGTTGCCAAGTGCCACCAGATCCTCATACTCGGTTCCCCGACCGCGAAATCGGGCGGCGATGCCCGCCACAAGACCGCCGTTGTTGCGCACAAGCTCCTCGGTGGCGGCGCGGTCACCGGCGCGGGAGCGGATAAGGAGGGGAAGGTTGTCACAAAATTGCTTTTTTTCGTTCATGGCCTTTCAGGACAGGCGCTTTTTCATACTTACCCGTGTTCCCGCTCCGACCCGACTGCGGACACTGAGCGAATCGGTAAAGGTCTCCATGACCGAAAAGCCCATGCCGCTTCGTTCTCCGTCCGTATTGGTGGTGTACAGGGGTGTGCGCGCCAGTGCCACATCGGGTATGCCGCATCCGCGATCCCGGACCGTGACCGCAATGCTTCTGTCGTCATAGAGGGCAACCGATATGTAAAGCATCCCCCCGCCGCCCGCATATCCGTGGACGATGCTGTTGGTCACCGCCTCGGAAACGGCGCATTTGAGATCTGCGATCTCCTCCAGGGTGGGGTTCAGCTGGGCGCAGAAGGCACCCACGATCGCCCGTGCGACCCCCTCGTTGACCGAAAGTGCGGGGAGCACAAGCTTCAGTTCATTGCATTTCTTTGCTTTCATATCCTTCTCCTTATTCTTCGATGGTGATATGGCGGAGCCTGTCGATGCCTGCCACGGCAAAGATCCTTTTGACCCGTGCCCCGGGGTGCAAAAGATGCAGGGTGACCCCCATCTCCTCACACAGTGCGGCGCGCCCGAGGATCAGCCCGAGGCCGGAGCTGTCCATAAAATCCACGGCGCCAAGGTCAAGCGTCAGGCGGCGGGGGCGGTACTTGAACAGGGCGGTGTCGATGCGCTCACGCACCGGGGCGGCCGCATGATGGTCGATCTCACCGTGCAGGGCGGCGCACAGCTCCTCCCCCTCGGTGCTGATGGTAACTTCCAGTCCTTCACTTTTCATAGCATCCCTCCTTGCATATTGTTGGAACGACGCCATTATACCGCGCCTTTTGCGGGGATTTTGTCAGATCCTGCGGTGACTGTAAAATATTTCTTTTTTTGCAGATGTAAAAATATTGCCAATGGAAGGGGAGCGGAAATGTGCAAATTGTGAGAATATCAATTTTCTGTTGACATTGCGGGATAAGTGTGTTACAATTATAATGTTGATTTATCCCTTCTGCGGGATATGAGTATGATAACTATGAATGGAGCAAAAGAACCATGAGAACACGCAAGCTGATTCTTCTTCTGGCCGTTGTGGCGCTTTCCGTCGCCCTTGTCTCTGTCCTGTCCGCCTGCGGCGGGGACGGTGATACGACCACCCCTGCGGCTACTACGACGGCAGGTGATACCGTGACGACTACCGCCCAGGCGGGTGACGTCACCACGGCCGCCACGACCACCGCCCCGGTAGTGACGACGACTGCCGCCCCCACCAGCTTTAACGCCACCTTCAAGGATGAGGACGGTACGGTGATCGCCACCGTGCGCTTCCGCGTCGGCGATACCGCTCTTACCGAGCCCGCCCTGCCTACCAAGGCCGGCTACCTTGCCGAGTGGAGCAAGTACCGTCTCGGTAGCTCGGATATCGAGGTCACCGTTATCTACACCAGCATTGCCGAGGGTAGCCAGGGTCTTGAGTTCGTAAAGAACGCCGATCTCTCCGGCTATATTGTGACCGGGTACAATGGCTCGAACCGTGCCGTTGCCATCCCTGCCACCTATAAGGCAGAGGAGGATGCCGTGGCACTTCCCGTTGTGGAGATTGCCACCATTGCCTTCCGCGGTGAGGATATCGTATCGCTCTACATTCCCGAAAGCGTGGTCACGATCGGTGATAACGCCTTCGCGCAGTGCGATTCGCTGAAGACTGTGGAGCTTCCCGCCGGGCTGACCGCGCTTGGCAACTACGCCTTCTTCTCCTGCGATAGTCTCGAGTCTGTTACCTTCCCCGCATCGCTTACCAAGATCTCCTCTCACGCCTTTGCTCAGTGCGTCTCGCTGAAGAACCTGACCTTCAAGACCGCTACCGTTGAGGGTGTCACCGTTGGTCTTGCCAATATCGCCACGGATGCCTTCTCGGGCTGCAGCAGCATTGAAACTCTCATCCTGCCCGACACCATGGCCACGAGCGGTAATACCACCTCGATCGGCGCCGCCGCCTTCCTTGGCTGCATCGGCCTTAAGACTCTCGTCCTGCCGAGCGGTCTCACCACCCTCGTTGCCGATACCTTCCTCGGCTGCAACGCCATTGAGACCCTGACCGCCAACGCCGGTGTTCTGCCGTATATCCCCAACACCAGCCTGACCACCGTCACCCTGACCGGCGGTGCCACCCTGGCACCGAGTGCCTTCAAGGGTGCCGATCGTCTGACCACCCTGCATCTGCCCGCTACCCTGACCACGCTCCCCGCCGGCAGACTGGATGATTGCCTGTCGCTGACCACCATCACGGTGGATGCCGCCAACACCCTCTTCTCCGTCCGTGCCGATGGTGCTCTGTACTACGCGAAGGAGGGCGAGGTGA
>JAGBZZ010000176.1 GCA_017652965.1 Clostridia bacterium
AACCGTCAGATCCGAAAAATGTGTGCCGAGGCAGGGCTGACCGTAAAGCGGCTTTCCCGCGTTTCGATCGGCCGATTGAAGTTAAACAATCTCGCCGTCGGAAAATGGAGATACCTCGACGAGGAAGAAATCGAATATCTGAAGGCCGCCACAGAAAAGAAGCGCGCAAGGAGATGATCCTTACGCGCTTCTTTTTTCATAATATCAGAGAGCCAGCTCCTTCAGTACAAAAGAAAGCGAGGCAACGCCATCGGCGATCGTGGCACGCTCGATCGGCTTAGAGGAGGCGGCACACTCACAGAAATACACCAGCTCATTATAGTAACCGCCAAGGTCTGCAATATTCCCGCCGGAATAGGCATCCCCCTTCAGCTGTTTTTTCTCGATTACGATCTCCTCTGCCCCGCCGGCATCGTAGCGCATCAGCTTACCGCCGGCGTTTTCGATGACCGCCTTTTCAAGCACGACGCGGAAGGTGGCCTCAAAGGGGTGAGAGGCCGGAAGATCCCAGGTTCCTTCGATCCCAACCACAAAATCATCGTACGTAAAGAGCGAATTGACGTAGGAATTCTTTTCTCCCGCAATATTTCTGACAGAGCAAAGGCTTTTGGGCTCACCAAACAGAGAGAGCACATAGTCCACATCATGGATATGAAGATCCTGCCCCGCACCGCCGGAACGCTTGCAGTCAAGCAGCCAGTTCTCCCATCCCCACTCGGGGCGAGGGCTTATACGGCGGAAGTTGGCGTTCACAACCTTGCCGTACACACCGCTTTTTACGATCTCGGCAAGGGCCACGTATTCATCCCAGAAGCGGATGACCTGGCCAACCTGCACACAAGCACCTACCTTTTGGGCCTTTTCAAGAAGAAGTGCCCCCTCCTCGGCCGTCAAGGCCACCGGCTTTTCCACGAAGACGTAACGCACCTTATCCATGGCAAGCAGGGCATATTCGGCATGGAGATAGGTCGGCAGGCAGATATCGATGATGTCCACCTCTGCCTCAGCAAGCAGATCCTTACCGTCCGCATACACGGTGGCAGAGGTGCCGGCCGCCGCATCCCGCGCCTTATCGGAACGAAGATCGGCCACCGCGGCAATCTCCACCCCGGGAATATTTTTGTAGCAATTGGCATGCATGCTTCCCATAAAGCCGCATCCGATCAGACCAACCTTAAGCATATTTATTTCCTCCCAAGAATTCTATCCATCGAACAGGACGTATTGTAGATCAACGCTTCGGTATAATAGCGATAGTTCGGGATCATTTCCGCCGTGACCCATCCGTCGTATCCAACCTCGGCAAGGGCCGCCGTCACGGCGGGATAATTCACGTCTCCCGCCAGAAGATCCACAAAGCCGTGAAGGCCGCCGGCTTCCATCCGATAATCCTTGAAATGCACCTTTTTGATCTTATCGCCAAGGATACGGATCCACTGCTCAGGATATCCGTTAAAGAGAATATTGCCCACGTCCAGATAACTGCCGACGTAAGGGCTGTCGATCTTTTCGATGAAATCGCACATTTCCATCGGCGACGTCAGGAATTTGTTCCACACGTTTTCAACTCCGATCGAAACCTTCAGGCGCTCTGCCTCACTTTTCAGCTCGTTGAGTGCATCAAGGGCACGGAAATAGGCGTTTTTGTAGTCAACCACCCTGCCGGGCATGGCAAACTCCGCATTCACAGAGCCCGGGACGACCAATATCGTGTCGCACCCCAGAATGGCCGCCACCTCAAGATGGCGCTTTACGATATCCTTGGCCTTCTCCCGTTCTGCCCCATCATCGGCGGTCAGCCAATTTGACCAATAAAGCCCGGAGGCAACACTGTAAAGTTCAATGCCCAAATCCTTTGCCATACGGGCCACGCCCAAAAGCTGCTTCTCACTTGCCGAAAGCGATACCTCACCGCCCTCATCCAGTGCAACCTCGACCCCTTCAAAGCCCGCGTCCTTAGCTAGTGTAAAGCACTTGGAAAGCGGATCGGCAGGAAAGGACCAGATGCTGATACCTTTTTTCATAATTTCCCCCTTGCTAATTTTTTATAACCGTGATATAATCATCATAATGAATACCGTCGTAAAAAGACAGTTATTTTTTTCTTTTATATTTGCACTTTTGTCCACAATATTTGTAAGGTAATAGAGAATTATGAAGGTCACCTACATTAAAACGAACCTGGATAGTATCCTGAGCATTTCCAAGATCGTTACCGTGCATTATTATGAGTTTGATAAAAGCTTTGTCTTCGAGGGAGAACGGCACGATTTTTGGGAATTGGTGTATATCGACAAGGGCATGGTAGAGGTCTGCCAGGATACCGAAAGGATCACCCTGCACCAGGGAGAGATCGCCTTTCACCGCCCGAATGAATTTCACTCCATCCGCGCCTTAGGCTCTGATCCCAACTTCTTTGTCATATCCTTTGTATGTCACTCCCCTGCTATGGCGCATTTTGTGCGCTATCACGCCACACTGGAGCAATCTCTGCGTGTGTTTATCACCTCTATTATCAAAGAAGCGCAAAGCACCTACCGCCTGCCAAAGAACGACCCCCACCTGGACAGGCTCTCCAAACGCCCCGATGCCCCCGTTGGCGGCGAGCAACTGATCAAGCTGTATCTTGAGCAGCTGCTTATTCTTCTGATCCGCAAGATCACCAATTACCGCGAGACCGGCATATTTCCCAATAAGGACAGTATGGAAAATCACCTGGTAATTGCCGTAAAGGAAATGATCGAGGAGCGCGTGGGCGAACGCATCCGCATCCCGGATATCTGTACAAGGCTCGGATACAGCCGAAGCTACCTTTCCAAGCTTTTTCACGATTTTACGGGAGAAACGATCGGCGGATATGCAACCTCCTTCAAAATTTCACGCGCGAAGGCGCTGATCCGCACCGGGAACTACAATTTCTCGGAAATTTCGGACATGCTGGCCTTTGACACCCCCCAGTACTTCTGCCGCGTATTCAAGCGCAGTACCGGTATGACCCCCACCGAATTCCGCCAATCCCTTAAGCTCAAATAAAAGAAAAAGGAGATATCCCGTCATTGCGGGATATCTCCTTTTTCTATCCGTACCCTCGGCTTACTCACCAAAAACCTCGCGATAGTGTGCCAAAAAGCAAGTAATCGAGCGGCGTATCTCCTCGTCATTTCCATCAAACTCCATGGCATATGCCCCGTCATAGCCGCACTCCTTTAGACGGCGCAGGCAATGCGAAATATCAATGTCCCCCTCGTAAAGAGGCGTGCGGCAAAGGAACTTCCCGCTATCGTTTCGGCGCCATTTTCTGTCGCCCGGGTCTGCGGTGTCGCGGTAAAAATAATTTTTGAGATGAACGTGACGTATATCAGCCGCAAAGTGATCGAAGATCTCCTCAGGGGCGGTATCTACGTAAAAAGAGTTACCGACATCGCCGCACACCCCTACGTTGCGACAACGCTTTTTCATTTCGTTAAGCAATCCGCCAAGACCCGCGATCCCGTTTATATACACCCCCTGCGGCTCATAGATGCAGGTAATGCCACGCGTTGCGCAGTAGTTGGCAATGCGCGTGGTGGGCGCAAGCACGTTATGCAGCACTTCCTCATAAGACGGCGCGTTTTCAGGGCGGTTCAAGGGGCCAAAGAAGGTGTGGTGCAGATATTTCGTCCCCAGTGCCGCTGCGATCTCTGCGTGGGCCATAAAGGCACGCTCGGCCTCTTCCCCGTTTTCGGGATCGTAAAGCTTTGCCCCCAGCGAATAACAAGCCACGGCAAGGCCGTGTGCATCCAGATACTCCTTCGCCCTTGCGGCCGCCTCGGGATCCGGGATGACGGTAGATTTATGGGGAACGCCAACAAGAAACTCCACCGCGTTGAAGCCGAGTGCAAGCGTATGCTCGGTGGCGTATTCAAGCCCGCGACTGTTCAGATCGTTCTGAAACAAAACATAGTTGGTAAGCAGCATGCTACAGGATCCTTTCTGTTATGTAATTTCCCACTGTACCTCTTCGCATTCAAAGCGCTCCGGCATCTCAAGACGGGAAAGCATGGATTCGATCACAGGAACAGGGACAACGGCCTGCCGCCCGGCATTGCGGCGCAGCTCCTCCTCCCATTCGGTCTCCAAAAACACTGTTTTTACCGAAGCACCGTACTGTTCAAAGAGGTCGATCTGCTTAGAGCGAAGATCCCCGGTGATGCTTGTCGCATTCCAGATAAAAGGCTGTTTTTTCCGCAAAAGCGCCCTCGCCTCCTCCTGCGCCGCCGCCACCACCGGTGCTTGCTTATCCGTCGGCAAAACGTGTAGCCGCTGCCGGATCTCATCCAGCGACACCATCGGAAGATCCGGGTGGTGCTTTCGTATCCAGGTGTCCTTCCCTGTTCCCGGCAGGCCGGAAAGGAGAATGACCTCTCCCCAGCTCTCCCGAAAAAGCGGTTGGCCGCGCCAGGCGGTTTTTTTGCGCATGTATCCCCACTGCGAATAAGGATCGCAAAACCGATACGGAGCCTCGAGACATCCGCACTCTTCGGCAAGCATCTCACAATAGGCAACCTTTTCTAAAGAAGCCGCAAGATCGTTGCCATAGCGCCCACGCATATCCGCGCGCTCCAACGTGCACAAAGCCTTCAGGGTAAAGCCATCGGCAAGCTCCCCGCAGGAGGCGATCCGCAAAAGGCGCCACTCGGCATTCTCATGATGCATCATATAGGGCACGGCCGAGTGATAGCGGATCAGCGAGCAAACGACCTCACGCAGGCGCTGCGCCTCATATGTGCCGCAAAGCCCAAACTCCCGCCAAAGCAAGCGGCGAGCAGTCAACGCCCCCTTGGAGGCATGATAGGGCGAGCGGAGCTGGCCGTCCTCAATACGTGTACATTTGATCTTTCCGACGTCATGCAGTAAGGCGGCAAGGAAAAGTGCCTGCCGCATAAAGAGATCCGCCCCGCGATAGCCCTCGTCGCGCAGAAGCTCCTCGCACACCATCCCGGTATGCGTAAGGACGTCTCCCTCTCCATGATAGAAGGGATTTTGCATGGTGGCCGCCATCCCGGAAAACAGAGGCGCAAGGCCGATCTCCGCAAGCGCTTCCCATCGGATCTCCTCCCCCGGTGCCGGTACAAGCGAAAGCAGCCGCTCGGCGATGGGGGACATCACGGCGTCCCTCCCCGTGCCAGAAGATTCGGCACAATAGGACGGGATTGCCAATGAGACTGCGACTCCATCACGCACTGAAGGAAGGAGGCGCGCACGTATTTGAGCCGATTTTTCACAATGCCGTCCTCCTCCACCTTGATATAAAGCCCCTCCATCAGATTTCCGGGGTCTGTCTCGCGGCACTGGCGCTCCACATCCAGCCCCAGCTTTTCGGAGACGGCGCGCAAGGCCTCTATATGACGGTCGGTTATGTAATTTGAAGGTCCGATATGCGAGAGAATGCTTTCGCGGTTACGGTAGACCCCCTGCCCCAAAACAGGTACCGAGGAAATAATGCCGATGCGCTCTGTCAAAATCCGCCGCTCGGATGTGCTGAGAAATACCCCGCGCTCACGGTCATAAATGTCGAATTCCATGAAATAATCGGGCAAAGCATCATAAAAGACCGTATGCTTGGCATACATCCATTCTCCGTACATAATGTATCTGCTACCCAATACGTCAAAAAAGCGGTCACAATTCTCGTTTGCCCACTGCTTTAAAAGGTTATAGTGCCGCTCACGGTATCCGCCATCCAGGTAGTGGCCACGGCTTTGTAACAACAAATTGCCATCCCCATCAAAGGAAACGGCCGAGTTGGCACCGTCGATTTTTTCTTCAATAACAATATTCTTTCCAAGGATCTCCGAAAAAGGAACCTGGCTGAGATCCTCATCTCCCTCGCCAAGGCGCGAGCCCACAAGATGCTGAGTCCTTGGGTATTTTACAATTTTATAGTCCATCAAAGCGCCTCCTTCCCGGCGATCACGATCAAATGCCCCGGCACACCGCCAAAGGTGCAATGCGATGCCCCGGCGGCAGAAAAGGCCTCCTGCAAGCATTCTTTTGTTAGAAGGTGGATATGCTCGGGATTGTCATCCTCCCGTGACGGTACCGTCGCTACCACGTATTTTCGTGCCATAGAAACCGCCGCAGCGATTGCACCGCGGTAATCGGGGATATGCTCGAGCACCTCCAGCATGGTAACCGCGTCAAAGCTGTTCGGCGGATACGGGGCCGTGCATACGTCGGCCGCCTTAACCGATACGCGCGCCACGCCGCCACGCACAATATCCTCCCACAGCTGCACGCGCGATGCAAGAATTTCAAGCACCGCCACCTGTGCATCCGGAAATTCATCCAGAAACGGGAGCAAAAACACCCCACGGCCGCTCCCCACGTCCAAAAGCGAGGACGGGCAAAGGCCTTTCAGGATCCCAAGCACCCGCTGTACCCGCGGCATATCACGGTGCGTCCGCTTGAAATCGTATATTTTGATGCCGTTTTTCTTGGCAACCTCATATGCCGACGCAACGTCCGCCTCGGTCAGCTCCGAAATCGGCTTCTGCCGCAAGGCGGGCGGTAGCAGGTTCAGCTTACCACATCTTTCAAGCTGACCGCGGATCGCCGCCAGCGCAAACTCCGAATAATACCGTTCATCTGTCATACTGTCTCTTGTCCGCGCCTTTGCCTTCGGCTCTGCCTTTCTTCAAAAATTCTGTGTATTAGCCAATTATACTCTATTTTCCATCGAAAATCAATAGTTTTTATCTCAAACGATAGGAAATACAGTCAAAAAGGGCTACCGTGTCAGGATAGCCCTTTTTGCCATTGGATCTTTCGGATCGTCAATCCTTTCTCCAAACCATCTTATCCACCACTCGGGTATAGGACTGTATGATCTTTACCACCTTTGTGGAGACGTTTTCCTCTACGTAATCGGGGACGGGAACACCGTAGTCCCCGACCGCATTCATCGTCACGGCAGTATCCACCGCCTGTAAAAGCCCCTCGGTGTCAATGCCGGAAAGGATAAAGCACGCCTTATCGAGCGCCTCCGGCCGCTCCGTCGAGGTGCGAATGCACACCGCCGGGAAGGGCTTTCCGATGCTTGTAAAAAAGCTGGACTCCTCAGGCAGTGTTCCACTGTCCGAAACCAAGACAAAGGCATTCATTAGCAGGCAGTTGTAATCATGAAAGCCCAGCGGCTCATGGCGGATCACGCGTTTATCCAAGCAAAATCCGCTGGCATCCAAGCGGTTACGGCTACGCGGATGGCAGGAATACAGGATCGGCATATCGTATTTTTCGGCCATTTTGTTGATTGCGGTAAACAGAGAGAGAAAATTCTTCTCGGTATCGATATTTTCTTCTCTGTGCGCCGAAAGCAGAATATACTTCCCTTTTTCAAGCCCAAGGCGCGCGTGAACGTCACTGTCCTCGATCTCTGCCAGGTTATTGTGCAAGACCTCCGCCATTGGCGATCCGGTCACAAAGGTGCGCTCCTTGGGAAGCCCACAATCGGCAAGATACCGCCTTGCATGCTCGGAATATGCCATGTTGACGTCCGAAATAAGATCCACGACCCGTCTGTTGGTCTCCTCGGGCAAGCATTCGTCCTTGCAACGGTTTCCGGCCTCCATGTGGAAGATCGGGATATGCAAGCGCTTGGCGCTTATGACGGATAAGCACGAGTTGGTATCCCCCAGCACCAGCACGGCATCAGGGCGGATCTCTGCCATCAGACGGTAGGAGCTTGCGATAATATTGCCCATCGTCTCGCCAAGGTCGGTGCCCACGGCATCCAGATATACCTCGGGGTTCGAAAGCTTCAGATCCTTGAAAAAGATGCCGTTCAGATTATAATCATAATTCTGCCCTGTATGAGCAAGGACCGTATCGAAATATTGACGGCACTTGGTGATCACGGCGGAAAGGCGAATGATCTCCGGCCTTGTCCCCACGATGATCAGAAGCTTAAGCTTGCCACTATTTTTAAACGAAATACCTTCCATGCGCTTTTGCATATTCAATCTCCCAAAAAGATGTCTCTGATGGATGCGATCTGATACTCGGTCACACCGCAAGAAAGCAAATATGACTCGGTCTGTTCCTTAAGGGTACTCCCCGGATAGGCCTTCAAGCCGTTTTCTACCGCCAAAATAGAAGCAATACTCAGGTTTGATAGGCCATAATCCCGCAGACAGTCTCCACGCGATACGCCAAGCAGTGCCTCCAAAAGATAGCAAACCGTTCCCGTGCGGTCGCACCCATACGTGCAGTGCAGATAGATCGGATAATTATCGGGGTCGGCAAGGTCAGAAAACACAGAGCGGACCTTATCCTTCCCTTCCTCAGTAAATATCTCACTGTACGCGCACATGGTGTAATAACGGTGCTCAACGCGTGCGCCAAGGGCATCCTTCGCAGCCGGCAGCTCGGCACGCAGATCCATATCCAGCCGAATCCCGAAGACGTTCAGCATATCGGAAAGCCCGGCATTCGTCAGATGATACCCATCCTCCACCGCGCCATCAAGCTCGGTACCGCGGATCAAGAGGCCCTGCTTGATCCGTACGCCGCTTTCGGTTCTCCAGTTGCCAATGTCACGGACGTTGGCAATGCCTTCGACATTCAAAAACCGCGGCGTATCGGAGGTTTTGAAATGCCCGGTCACCACATCAGCCCCACCGGCCGCATAGACCGTCACACGGTAGTAATAGGTAGTATTGTCTTTCAGGTTGGCGATGCTTGCCGTAAAGTCGCCATTGGCTGTGGTAGATACCCTCTGCCCCACCTCTGGGGTAAGTTCCGACGAGGTGCCAT
>JAGBZZ010000177.1 GCA_017652965.1 Clostridia bacterium
CGGTCGTCTGTACGGTAAGCAGTGGCGCGGCACCGCCGCGTCTTGCCAGGGCGATAAGGGCGGCGTCATCGGGGGGCATCAGCCCCTGCACGGCAGACAGACGGCAGGATAGGATCGCAAGATAGGATAGGTAAGGGATGTACCGCTTCAGCTCCTCGGGTGGGGTGGCGGCCAGCGCGTAGCCAAGGACAAGCAGGGCACCGTGCGGCGCCTCGCAGGAGGATAGCGTCAGGGTCATGCCGGGATAGGGCGGCGCCTCGCCAAGGGCGGGGTTCAGCTGATGCAGCCGTGCCCGGCTCAGCCGATGGCGTGCGGCAATGTCGGCTACGCTCTCTCCTATCTCCACACGGTGTACCCGATCGGGGGAGCGGATAAGCAGTGCCTGCCCGACCGTAGGGGCGGTGTCGGGAGACAGGCCGTTGTCCTCGGCAAGCCGCGTAGGCAGGACGCCGTGCATACGCGCCACCCCATGCAGGGTGTCTCCTTCTCTGACTCGGTAGATGACCATAGACAAACCTCGCTTTCGGATAGGACTTCTTTTACAGTATATGCGGAAAGAAATGGGAGGGTGACGGTATGGCGGCCGATGCTTTCGCACATACTAGCCTCAGTCGGGAAAGGGCAGGGGGGCGAGGCCGGGCTTCGTCCTTCTCCCGAAACAGGAAGGGAGAGCATGCGATGCAAAGGGTTCATATTGCCCGCGTGGGGGCACGTGAAATTCTGGATTCCAGAGGGAATCCGACCGTAGAGGCTACGGTATATCTGAGCAATGGAGGGGTGGGGACGGCCTGCGTGCCGTCCGGTGCCTCCTGCGGCACGTACGAGGCGCACGAGCTGCGCGATGGGGATCGCCGCCGCTTTGGCGGGCGCGGGGTGCTTTCGGCCGTGGAAAACGTGGCAAAGCGCATTTCCCCTGCGCTTTGCGGGATGGACATTCTGGATCAGGAGGAGATCGACTGTACCATGCGCCTTCTGGACGGTACCCCGGATAAGCGAGAGCTTGGGGCAAATGCGATCCTTGCCGTATCGCTGGCCGCGGCCAGGGGGGCGGCGGCCGCCCTTGGGATGCCGCTTTATCGGTATCTCGGTGGGACGCGTGCCCGCCGCATGCCGATCCCGATGATGAATCTTCTGAACGGGGGCGCACATGCCGATAACAACCTCGATATCCAGGAATTCATGATCGTACCGGTCGGTGCGGCCGATTTCCGTGAGGCGGTGCGGATGGGCAGTGAGATCTATCACGCCCTTGGGGATCTTTTGCGCCGCAAGCACCTGTCCACCGCCGTCGGGGATGAGGGCGGCTACGCCCCCTCGCTTGGGTCAAACAGCGAGGCGCTCGATCTGCTTTGCGATGCCATCGCGGCCGCAGGCTATGACACCGAGAGGGTACGGCTTTCGCTGGATGCCGCCGCAGGGGAGTGGTACGATGCCGACGGGTGCAGTTATCTTCTGCCAAAAAGTGGGGCGCGCTATACCGCGGCCGAGCTTTCGGAATATTGGCAGGAGCTTTGCCATTCCTATCCCATCTTTTCGATCGAGGATGCCTTGGGCGAGGAGGATATGCAGGCCTGGGGCGGCCTTACCGATGCCCTCGGAGACCGTCTTCTTTTGGTGGGGGACGACCTTTTCGTTACCAATCCCACCCGTCTGCGCGCGGGCATTGCGGGGGGCGCGGCCAACGCCGTCCTCGTCAAGCCGAATCAGATCGGCACCCTCAGCGAGACCCTGGAGGTCATCGACCTTGCGCATGAGGCGGGGTACCGCACCATCCTTTCGCACCGCTCGGGCGAGACAGAGGATACGACGGTGGCCGACCTTGCCGTGGCGGCGGGATGCGGGCTTATTAAGGCGGGCGCCCCCTGCCGCGGCGAGCGCGTGGCCAAATACAACCGCCTTTTAAAGATTGAGGGGGCCCTTTTTCACGGCGGCCGCTTCGGTTAAAAGAAAAAGAAAAGAAAACACCCCCTCGCCACTTGACAAGGTGCAGGGGGTGTTGTATACTTAATAAGGAAAAAGCCGAGAGGGTAAGGCGGGCTTGCAGGCCTCTTGCCGCCTCTCTTTTTTATGTCTTGGCCTCCCGGCGGCAGTGTCGGTCGGCCTGAAGGGAGAAACTGCATGAATACCGATTTTGTAAAGCATCTTTCCTGCCTTGTGCTGGATATGGACGGCACCATTTACCTTGGCAATCGGCCTATCGGCGATATGGCGGGCACACTGGCCGCCCTGCGTGCGCGCGGCATCAAGCTTTGCTATTTTACCAATAACTCCTCCAAAACGGCGGAGGATTACGTCAAAAAGCTGACGGCGCTCGGGCTTTACGATGCCCGTGACACCGTGTACACCTCTGCGATGGCTACCGTTTCGTATCTGCAGGCGCACTATCCCGGCAAGCGGGTGTATCTGCTTTCCACCCCCACCGTCCGCAAGACCTTTGCCGAGGGGGGCATCCCGCTTTCGGAGGATGGCACAGGGGCGGATATTGTGGTGCTTGCCTATGACACCACCCTCACCTTTGAAAAGCTGCGCGTAGCCAACGAGCTGCTTGCCAAGGGGGCACTGTATATTGCGACCCACCCGGATTTCGTCTGCCCCACCGAGGACGTGCCGATGCCCGACGTCGGCTCGTTTATCAAGCTGCTTGAGGCCTCCTCGGGCCGCGTGCCGGATCTTGTGATCGGAAAGCCGAACGCCCTGGCAGGGGAGGCTATCCTGCGTGCCGTGGGGGCAGAGGCTGAGAATACGGCCATGGCGGGTGACCGCTTGTATACCGACATCCGCTTTGGCATCAATGCGGGCTTCCATTCGATCCTGGTCCTCTCGGGCGAAACGACCGAGAAAATGCTGGAGGAAAGCGACGTATGCCCCGAGCTTGTCCTGCCGGATCTGCACGCACTGCGCGCGTATTTTGAGGATTGACGGCTCCCTACTTGCAGAAGTTTTGCAAAAACTATTGACAAATCTCTTGGTCTGTGCTATTATATTTAGGCGTGAATATACGCCCCTGTAGCTCAGACGGTAGAGCACTTGACTTTTAATCAAGGTGTCCGGAGTTCGAGTCTCCGCAGGAGCACCAAAACAAAAGAGCAACCCTTGCGGTTGCTCTTTTGTTTTGGTACCCTCGAAGTCTCGCGCACGCACAGCGTGCGTTCCGAGCGACCGAGCGAAGGGAGGAAGTGCCGCGCAGCGGCGCTCCGCGCCCCTGCCACAGCAGAAAAG
>JAGBZZ010000018.1 GCA_017652965.1 Clostridia bacterium
AACTTTTGCGGCGGGCCGCCAAAGCGCTGTGGGCTTTAGCCCCATGCGGAATCTGGGACGGACTACTTTGCTTGCACCTTCGTCCCGCGAGATCTCGTCGGGCGAGCAAAGAGAAAACGCCACGGTGTGGCGTTTTCTCGAAGCGAAGTCCTCGACGCAAGGAGCCGAAGGACGGGGCTATGCCCCTACGCACGGCGACTATGCGGCAGGACAGGGCACGTGCCCGCCGCCCTCCCTAAGGTCGGGTTCGACTCACAAAACACCGCATTGTGGTGTTTTGCTCGCGGGGGACTGACACGCGGGGCGGGCGCGGAGAGGGGGGAGACAACGCCGAAGCGGTTTTCACATACGCCGGCTTCCTTTACACTTTTGGTTGACAAACGCGGGAAAGTTTGTTACAATGGAACTACGGCAAGACCCATGCGTTTCCCTATGGAAAAAAACAAAGGAGATCTACCATGAAGCGTATCCGTATTTCCTCCCTTCTTGCCCTGCTTGTGCTGGCACTGGCACTGATGCTCAGCGCCTGCGGTGGCAACGGGGATGCTACCACCCCCGCACCGAATACCCCCCCTGCGGTGTTTTCGGGCATTGCCGACTATACCATCGTATACCCCACCGATATCGCGCCCGAGGCCTTCCGCGCGGTGCGTGCGCTGCGCGATGCCATCAAGGCGGCCACCGGCGAAAGCCTGCCGATGAAGGAGGACTTTGTCGGCCTTGGGCAGAGCGTACCCACCGACACCAAGGAGATCCTTGTCGGCCTTACCAACCGTGCCGAAAGCAGCACCGGGGCGATGCGCCGCGACGATACCGGCATCTATTTTGAAAACGGCCGCCTGGTGATCACAGGGGGCGATACCGCCGCAACCGTCGCGGCGGTGGAAAAGTATATTGCCACCTACATCTCGGGGACAGAGGTGACGTATCCCACCACGGCCGACATTGTGCGCGGCAGCTATGCCGTGGACAGTGTAACGCTTGGCGGTGTGGATCTTTCGGCCTTTGCCATCGTGCGTGACGCAGCCAACACCGCCATTGCCGACTATCTGCAAAGGGCGATCTGCGAGGCGACCGGCTACGTTCTGCCCGTGCTTGCCCCGCGTGACGTTTCCCGCAACGGGTATGAGATCGTGGTTGGCAATCCGAGCGGCGAGGGGCGCACCCCGCCCTCGACCCCTGCCGCGGGCGGCTTTGTCATCGAGGAATCGGGCAAGCGGCTTTTCCTGCACGGTGACGGCACCGACGGCTCCTGCTCGGCGGTCATGGCGCTGCTAGCACGGCTGACGGGCAGCGACCGCACCCCGACCCTTTCCTATAAGACCCCCGTGCGCGGCACGAACGAAAGCTTTTCTCTCTTTTCCCTGAACCTGCCCGAGGGGATCCTCTCGGCCGCAGGGCAGTATGACCTCAACATGACCACCGAAACCGTCATGGCGCGCTTCCTTCTGGCTAAGGAGGCCCTGCCCGAGGAGGTCACGGTGGTAGAGCGGGTCGACCTTGCCGATTTCCCCATTTCCGGCCGCCTGCAGGTCTACGTCTCGCCGGATGGCGACGACAAGAACCCCGGCACCAAGGAGGCGCCGTTTGCCACCCCGGCGGCCGCCTTTGACAGAATGAAAAACGAGGGCGGCGGCATCATCTGGATGATGGAGGGCACCTATCGGGTCGAGGAAACGGTCGCCGTGACGAGCTACCACTCGGGCACGCGGCAGTCCCCCCTCTTCTTAAAGGCCTATGAGGATGCCGACGTCACCCTGACGGCCAACACCTCGCTGGTAAACGACAGCTCGCTCTGGCACTTTGTGGATTCGGCCGAAAACGCCGGCGTCTATGAGCGCCTGCCCGAGGCGGTGCGGGGCGAGGTCATGTATACCAAGCTTTCGGATCACGGCCTGACAAGCGATGCCTTTGCCGAGATCTCCAAATCGGCAGGCCCGCCGAAGATGTTTGTGGGTGAGGAGGAATACACCCTTGCCCGTTACCCGAACGATACCGGCGACATCAAGGATCTTCTCTATTTCGACCTCGTGTACGATACCGGCACCGTCACCTCCTATGCCTGCGTTGTTTACTGGCCGTGGGTGGAGCGCGCCACCGCCGCCGGCAAGGATCCTAAGACCTGGATCGTCGGCTGGGAGACCCGCATCCCGACCCAGGACGCGCGCGGACAGGAGATCATCAACTGGGTCAACACGGGGGATATCTGGTACTTCGGCTCGACCTACTCGGGCTGGGAGTTCGGCTACTATAACATCGCCCTCGAGACCGAGGGGCAGGGCTGGGCACACAATGCCGACGGCACCGCCTGGGTCTCGGGCTCGGACGAGACCCCCTACCTCGGCTATCCGAAGGGGAACGGCAACTATTCCCTGAAGTCGGTACAGCCGAACTCCTTCGGTGCGTACGTTTCGGGCAACTCGCCCGCCGGCCACAATACCTACTATCTCTTTAACGCCGTGGAGGCACTGGACACCCCCGGTGAATGGTTCCTTGACCGCGACACCGATATCCTCTACGTCTACCCCACCGAGGCCATGGAGGGCAGTGACATTTCGATATCCGGCACCGCCACCACAGGCCCCCTGCAGTTCAAGGGGGTACAGAACCTGGTGATCGACGGTATCGACATTGACGGCGTGGTCGGCTACGGCATAGAGCTGAACGGATGCCAGAACGTGGTCGTGCAGAACTGTGTGATGAGCAACACCACAAGCTCGGCCCTTTACATCCGTGACTGCTACGACGTGGCCGTCCTCTACTCGGATTTCTCCCGCGTCAGCGCCGCGATGATAAACGTCTATAACCGTATCTCGGCTCAGAACCTGGATCCCACCGGCATCGTGATCCAGAACAATATCTTCCACGATACCATTCCGACCTACCAGGTCGGGGTCAACTTCTCGGGGTATCGCACGGTGGTTTCGCACAACTACTTCCAGAACACCAACTCCAACGGCGATAACTGTATGGAGTGCATCGTGGAATATAACGTCTACGAGGGCGGCAGTAAGGACGTGACCGACGGCGGTATGATCTACGCGGGCAGTGCCTACTCGCGCGGCAACCACTACCGCTACAACCTCATCCATATGTTCAACGCCACGCACAACGCCATCTACAACGACGGCCAGTCCAGCGGCAACTATGCCTACGGCAACATGATCTCCTTTGTCGGGTCGAAGTCCAACTTCAACAAGGGCTGGTACTCCTCCGCCGGTATGGGCAACGTCTGCTACGGCAATATCATGATCCTGCGTAACCCCTACCAGGTAGCGGCCGCCAACTCCCCCGCCGGGGCAGAGGACGGCTATATCATCCCGGCAAACTCGGGTGACGCGGTCGGCGAATCGGCCCTCTTCTCCTACCACTTCGGTGAGGAGTATGCGGGCACGGGTACCGCACGCCGCTACTCCCCCGTGGCCTATGACGGCACCAGCCAGCTTAACGCGTATCTGACCCAAAGCGAGGCCGGCCACTGGTGGTACGGCAGAAGGGTTGACGAGCAGACCTATTATATGGGCGCCGCGATGTCGGTCTGGAAGAAGAATGACCCGACCTTCATTAACCTGCTGGAGGGGACGAAGATCATCCTGGCCGCCTATGACGACCCAAGCTGTGACTACCATCCGAAATACTTCTACGTGCCGTGGTATCTCACGGGCAAGACCTTCACCTATGACGGCCTGCCCGCAGACGCAGTGGTGGATATCCCGCAGTACACTTACCTGGATGCAACCGGCAAAAAGACGGTGGTACCGGCCCACGTAGCCGAGCGGAACGACGACGGCAGTATCACCCTCACCTTTGAGGAGATCGCGGCGATGGAGCGCTTCCGCCGTCAGCCCGCCGTGTGCGTCATTAAGGACAACGTGATCCTCGGCGGTACGCCGACCTCGCAGAACGGTACGTTTACCAATATTGCCGACCCGAAGATGATCATCACCAACAATGCCGACGGCTATCAGGGCTTTGTTTCGACCACCCTTGTGGAGAACAACTTCTTTGAATATCTCTACGACGAGATCCTCTTTGATGCCGGAGCCTATCAGTACGATTTCCTTCCGGGTGTCCTTGAGGCCATCCGCGAGGTACTGACCGAGGATGGCTATGCCATGGTCGAGGCGATCGACTGGACAGCCCCCGGGCTTTCGTACAGATATGAGTATCTGAGCGGCACAAGATAAAAAACGCGTATAAATTCCACAAAAGGCCGCCGTTTGGCGGCCTTTTACTTTCTTCGTTGTCGGCATTCTCACCCCTCTCAGTCACGGCAAGCCGTGCCAGCTCTCCCATAAGGAGAGCCTCCGTAGCCGTAGCCCTTGCTACTCAC